>NZ_JBFODJ010000113.1:0-8914 GCF_040908265.1 Aeromonas sp. R5-1 | reverse complement strand
CATCACCATGAGCAACGCTTCAATCCGCTCCGGCTTTTTCAGGTACAGTGAGGAGGTTAAAAACTCCGGGCTCTTGAGAAAACGAAAGCCCCGTTCGACATTCTGCTGCGCTTTATAGGTGGCCAAAAGTTCGGCCATGGTCAGCGTATCGCTGTGGTCATTGGTCGCCAGGATGAACACCCCGGTCTGGTTGCGGGCCTCTTCAACGCAAGCCAGGCTAGTTGCCGCCAACCCAGTGATTTGAAACTGATGGCCAATTGGCTCTTCGCCACGCTTGGGTCTGCCACGTCCTGTATAAACGGGTTCACCTACCACTTCGGCATCCAGTTGCAGCAGCATCAAGCTGGCGGTAAAACAGCTCAACTCAGCTTGGGCATCCGCCTCACAAGCAAAGCGTCGGGCACACAATTTGGCGAAGGCTTTGAGCTCGCGGGTACTGTCTTTGAGCAGGTTTTTGGCCAATGTCTGCTGCTCGCGGTGGCTGGCTTGTTCGCTGCGCACCAGCAACCAACGTTGCGCGACCCCGGCATAATTCGCGTGTTGCCAACGGCCATGATAGCCATTGCCCAGAGCGGTCAGCGGTTGTGCACCTATGGTTGCCACGGCCTGCTTTGCCTCATTGAGAGTGACGGGCACCCGGGTCACAAATAGTTGCTGCTGTTGCGCCAGTAATTGCAAGGTATCGGCGCAGTACAGTGCGGCATCGCCGACCAGATAACGGCACTCCTGCGCGGCCTTGAGACTGCTCAAATGGCGACGAACGGTCTGGGCAAAGGCTTTGGTGTCATTACTATTGCCGCTCAGGGCCTGCATATAGACAGGTAGGCCAGCCTGATTTTCACAGATGAGCTCAAGGATCACTTGATTCAGCTCTGGCCGGTGATCACGACTATAACCACGCACCAGTTGCAGCTTACCGACCAGATCCCCATCGGCACAGTCATAGGCGCCATCGACGTGGAAGCTGGTAATATCGAGGTGCACTGCGGTGCTTTTGAGCCCCAGCCGCTCGACAACTTGCGCCGCCATCACCTGATACAAGGCGCTGACATCGGCCTCAAAGAGGGCATCGAGACAGCGACCGAGCACATCATCATTGAGGTCATCAGCACAGATCCCGGGGCCAATCAGGCGCTCAACCGGCTTGTTAGCGAAGAATTGCGGGAACATGTGCAGGGTGCTGCTGTGAAAGCCGAGGCCGTTCACTATCATGGCGACCAAGGCTTCACCATGTGAGACCTTGAAAGGCGGGGTTTTGGGGAGCAAGGCATCGATCATGCGGGCAATGCCCAGTTCCTGGCAGAGTGCGGCGACCAAACCAAGGTGATCGAGGTTACGGATCGAGATAGCGGGTGCGGCCATGATGATCTACCTGCAAAAGAGAGTAATAGATCAGAACGGCCGATCGCCGTCAAGCACTGAAAATAGCAAAATCAGGTGCGGAATGACGGATGTAAGCTATGATGCTATAGTTTTCGATACTTACGACTATCTCGATACGGTCATTGCATTCTCTCTATCGGATGTACTAATAGGTGCATTTTATATTTATCATAGTGCGACAAAAGATAGTAACGCATTGAAAATGATTGAGTTATTAAAGTATGGAACAAATAACACTACTCACACACTATTAATAAGATATGGGTTTCCACCAGATGATCTAAAAGAAATATCAGAGTATATCGATAAGATTTCTGAAGAAAATATATTGTTTAAGCCAGATGTTATTTTTAGTTCGCCACATATACAAGAATTAGTTGAGTGGTATTTACCTTAGCCATCTAAATGGCATACTTAAACACTAATTACTACCCCCTTAAAAACCCACATTCATCTCAATATAAAAACCGCAGCCTCGGCTGCGGTTTTTATATTCCTGATTTCTATTTCCCCAACCCCTTGCACTGCTCTCCCCCTGCGGCGGGATAGGCGGTGAGCGTCTCATAGAGGGCGGCACGCAGGCTGCCGGATTGGCAGAAGTCGCAGCTACCGCCAGCGTCGATATCGGTGATGCGGGCGCCTTGCGGCCCATCCAGTACCAGATAGGTGCTGACAAAACGGTAGGTGCCGCTGGGGGCGTCGAGCGGGGTGCCCGGCTCGCCAAAGGTGAAGCGCACCTTGACCTCGCTGCGATCCCGGCTGCCGGCGATGGCGCGCGACGAGAGGATCTCCGAGCCCAGCAGGTTATCCCAGGCATTGGGCAGGAAGGGGTTGCCCTCGACGAAGGGGGGCTTCTCGTCCGGGGCTTCGCGAGTGGCTATCTCCCGCGCCTTGGAGGCAGCATTGAGCAGGCAGAGCAGCTCGGGGGAGACGATGTTGGGCAACGCACCGCCCAGGTCTGCCTGATAGAGGCCGCTCGGTCTGACGCTGCGCTCCCAGACCAGAAACTCGGCCACCTTGGCGCGGGCTTGGACCTGCATATCGGGGGCTGTGGCGGCCACAGACAGCCCGGACGCCAGCAGAGGCAGGGCCAGAAACGGCATCCAGTTCAACTTCATGACGTCATCTCCTTGTTATTCTTGAAAAACAGAGCCGCCATCGGGCCGGTTTATGCCGTATATTGGCCCTCTCCCTACCACAAAGGAACTGCCTCTTGAGACCCTATCCCGCCCTGTTGCTCTTGCTGGCAACCACTGCCGTTCAGGCCGAACAGGATTGTACTGCGCCGGTGACACAAACCGACATGAACATCTGTGCGTTTCAGGATTACCAGCGAGCCGATGCCAAGCTCAATGCCGCCTATAAAAAGCGGGTTGCCACCCTGGAGAAGGCACAGCTGGAGAGGCTGAGAACTGCGCAACGGGCCTGGATCGCCTTTCGCGATGCCCAGTGCCGCTACGAGGCCGGCGTCTATGAAGGGGGATCAATGGCGCCCATGGTCCACAGCAGTTGTCTCACCCAGTTGACCGAGGCGCGCACCAAAGACCTGAACACACTGCCGGACCAGCCATGATCAGAGGCGCCAACCAGGTCAGGTAGGAACTGGGGGCAAGTAACAGATGGCTTGCAGGCACTCCGGTGAGTCATGATGCGAGCCCCCCTCACCCTGACCCTCTCCCCCAAGGGGCGAGGGGATCAGACCGAAAAATGCCGAGGCTTCGGCAGGCCACAAAAAAACCGCAGCCCAATGGCTGCGGTTTTTTTATTGGCTCAACCTGTTGGCCTAGGCGCCAACAAGGCCACCGGCCTTAGGCACGGCGCCAGCTGGTCTTGCCGGCGCTGTCTTCCAGCACGATGCCCATCTCGGTGAGGCGGTTACGGGCGGCATCCGCTGCGGCCCAGTTCTTGTCGGCGCGGGCCTGATTGCGCTCGGCGATCAGGCGCTCGATTTCGGCGACCTCTTCGTCCGCTTCGTCACCCTTGAGGAAAGCCTCGGGGTCTTGTTGCAGGATGCCGAGCACGGCGCCCAGCTCCCGCAGGCGGGCGCCCAGCGCGGCGGCAACAGCAATGTCTTCGGCTTTTTGGCGGTTGATCTCGCGCACCAGGTCGAACAGGGCGGAGTAGGCTTCCGGGGTGTTGAAGTCGTCGTCCATCGCTTCCTTGAAGCGAGCCACCTGCTCGTCGCCACCGGCGGCGGCCGCCGCCGGCAGATCGCGCAGGGCGGTGTACATGCGCTCCAGGGCGGCGCGGGCTTGCTTCAAGTTATCTTCCGAGTAGTTGAGCTGGCTGCGGTAGTGACCGGACATCAGGAAGTAACGGACGGTTTCGGCGTCGTAGTGGGCCAGCACATCGCGGATGGTGAAGAAATTGCCAAGGGACTTGGACATCTTCTCTTTATCCACCATCACCATGCCGCTGTGCATCCAGGTGTTGACGTAGTCGCCGCCGTGGGCGCAGCAGGACTGGGCAATCTCGTTCTCGTGGTGGGGGAACTGCAGATCGGAGCCGCCGCCGTGGATGTCGAAGTGGTTGCCAAGGTGCTTGGAGTTCATGGCGGAGCACTCGATGTGCCAGCCAGGGCGACCCGGGCCCCAGGGGCTGTCCCAGGTCGGTTCGCCGGGCTTGGACATCTTCCACAGCACGAAGTCGAGCGGATTGCGCTTGGCATCCACCACGTCGACCCGGGCGCCGGCCTGCAACTGCTCCAGATCCTGGCCCGAGAGCTTGCCGTAGTCGGCGTAGGAGTCGACGATAAACATCACATCGCCGTTGTCCGCCACGTAGGCGTGCCCTTTTTCCAGCAGGGTTTCAACCAGGGCGATGATCTCGCCGATGTGCTGGGTGGCGCGGGGTTCGATGTCCGGACGCACCATGCCGAGGGCGTCGAAATCCTGGTGCATGTCGCCGATGAGGCGCTCGGTGAGATCGTCACAGGTCACGTGCGTTTCGGCGGCGCGCTTGATGATCTTGTCGTCCACGTCGGTGACGTTGCGCACATAGGTGAGGTCGTATCCTGCATAACGCAGGTAGCGAGCGACGACGTCGAAGGCGACGAAGGTACGGCCATGGCCGATATGACAGTGATCATAGATAGTGACGCCACACACATACATGCCCACCTTGCCCGGGTGGATAGGTTTGAATTCTTCTTTTTGACGAGTGAGTGTGTTGTATATCTTCAGCATCTTATGACCACTGCCTGTGAGTAAAATGGCCTGCCATTCTAACCGCATCCGGTATAGAAAACGAGGCAGAAAAAGCCCCCTCTCCCCCCTGCCATCTATGCCGCAGGGCCTTGATGGGCTAGAATTGCCACCACTTTATGCCATACACCTGCGGGCACCTTGCTGCCCGCGTCAAAATGAAAGGACAACTCATGGTTACTCTGCACACCAACCACGGCGACATCACCCTGACCCTGAACGCGGAAAAAGCCCCGGAGACCGTGGCCAACTTCCTGCAATACTGCCGTGACGGTCACTACGACAACACCATCTTCCACCGCGTCATCGACGGCTTCATGATCCAGGGCGGCGGCTATGCCCCGGGCTTTGAAGAGAAAGAGACCCGCGCTCCCATCAAGAACGAGGCGGCTAACGGTCTGTCCAACAAGGTCGGCACCATCGCCATGGCCCGCACCATGGAGCCGCACTCCGCCAGCGCCCAGTTCTTCATCAACGTGAACAACAACGACTTCCTGGACTTCAAGTCCGCCACCACCCAGGGCTTCGGCTACTGCGTGTTCGGTGAAGTGACCGCCGGCATGGACGTGGTCAACAAGATCAAGGGCGTGAAGACCGGCAACTACGGCCGCATGCACCAGGACGTTCCGACCGAAGACGTCGTCATCACCAAGGTGACCCTTGCCGAGTAATCCCTGCCGGCCAGGCTCTGATACCACTGCGGCCCCGGCCGCAGTTTTTCCATCTGCCGCCCCCAACTGGCGCCGCCTCGACTATCTGGTCCAGGGCAACGAGCGTCAGCGCTCGGCCCACGCCCTGCTGAGCGGCGGCCTGTGGGATGAGCTTGGCCCCCTGTGCAACGATCTGGCTCTGGTGAGCACGATCGCCATCGGGCTGGATAGACCCGGCAGCGATCTCGACATCCTCTGCCAGCATCCGGCCCCGGCCTTCCTTGCCGCGACACTGGCCGCACAAGGCTGGCAGGTGCGAAGCAAGGGCGAACAGGTATGGATCGCCGAGCAACAACGCCACGGGCCAGATGGCCAGTGCTGGCCAGTCGAGCTCTACCTCACCCCTGATCCCCTCGAGATGTGTCATGGCTGGCGCCACCTCAGCCTGATGGCCGCCCTGCTTGAGCGCTTTGGCGCCCCCTTCCACCGGGAGGTGCTGCGCCTGCGCGTTGATGAAGGGCTCAAGGGGGAAGCGGCCATGTGCCGCCTGCTGGGTCTGTCCGGCGACCCTTACGAGGCGTTGCTGACCCTGGAGGGCGTCAACCTTGCGGGGCACTGCTGCCCTTCCCTCCCCCACCCGCTCGACGTGCAAGGTCACAGGCCTTGTCCGCACCCAGGCGGGACTCTCTTACCATGATGCCCAGGAACTCATGAGCACCCTCTTTATCAGTGACATTCACCTCAGCCAAGGCAGGCCCGACATGACGGCGGCCCTGGTGCGCTTCCTGGCCGAAGACGCGCCCGGTGCCGACGCCCTCTATGTGCTGGGGGATCTGTTCGAATTCTGGATTGGGGACGACGACCCCAACCCGCTCCACCGCGAGGTGGCCGATGCCTTTCTCGCCCTGAGCCAGCAAGGGGTGCCCCTCTATTTCATTCACGGCAACCGCGACTTCCTCTTGGGGCGCCAGTTTGCCAAACGGGCCGGCATGACCCTGCTCGGCGACCCCTGCGTCATCGAGCTGTACGGCGAGCGGGTGCTGCTGAGCCACGGGGATCTGCTCTGCACTCGAGATGAGGGCTACCAGAAGTTTCGCCGCATCACACAACTCAAATGGCTACGCTGGCTCTTCCTGCGCCTGCCGCTCTCGCGCCGCCAGGCCATCGCCCACAAGATGCGCGGCCAGAGCCAGATGGAGAATGCCCAGAAGAGCCAGATCATCATGGACGTGACCCCGGAGGCGGTGGACGACATGCTGCGCCAGCACGGCTGCCGCCTGATGATCCACGGTCACACCCACAGGCCCGCCATCCACGACTTCACCCTGGATGGGCGTGCGGCGCGGCGCATCGTGCTGGGAGACTGGTTCGAGCAGGGGTCGGTGCTGGTCTGCTCCCCCGCCGGGCAGCGCCTCGACACCCGCGCGCTCGGCTGAGGCCCTCTGCCTGCCATGGTCAGGAGCGAGTCTCATATGACCGTTTCTGACTCACGCCGTGCTGTGGCGGGATACAAGCTGGATCCCTGCATATACTCTGGTTCTCTGCACACAACGAGGAGAAGACCATGGGATTTCTTACTTGGGTGGTACTGGGGCTGATCGTCGGCATTCTGGCCAAATGGATCATGCCGGGCAAGGATGGCGGCGGTTTCTTCATGACGGTGATCCTGGGGGTGGTCGGCGCCATGGTGGGGGGCTATGTCAGCACCCTGCTCGGGATGGGAACGGTCACCGGCTTCAACCTGCCGAGCATCATCATCGCCACCGTTGGCGCCCTGATCGTGCTGTTTGTCTACAACAAGCTGCGCAGTTGAGACCCAGCCACCCATCGATGCGAGGGCGCCAATGGCGCCCTCGCTGTTTTCTGCCCCGCTGGCGCCAGCTTGTCTCGACTACCCGATCTCATCCACTCGTTTCGTCCCTTCGGTGCCGCGCTTGCGTTATTTCTAGTTGAGGCGTCTAATAAGCCCCATGCAAACCAATGACCCCCTGCCCCGCCGCCCTCGCGGCCGCCCTGCCCAGCACGGGCACACCTATGCCGACACCCGGGATCTGTTGATCCGCCGGGGCATGGAGCTGCTGACCGAACAGGGCATCGCCGCCACCTCCATCGAGCGGGTATTGCAGTCGACCGGGATCCCCAAGGGCTCCTTCTATCACTACTTCGCCACCAAG
Organism: Aeromonas sp. R5-1; assembly: GCF_040908265.1. Taxonomy (NCBI): domain Bacteria; kingdom Pseudomonadati; phylum Pseudomonadota; class Gammaproteobacteria; order Aeromonadales; family Aeromonadaceae; genus Aeromonas; species Aeromonas sp. R5-1. The sequence continues at coordinate 1,504 of NZ_JBFODJ010000113.1, read as the reverse complement.
CACGACTTCACCCTGGCGGTCATGGATGCCTATCACCATTACTTCTGCCGCAAGCTGACGCGCTATCTGGAGGATGAGAGCCTGCCCCCCCTGGCCCGCCTTGTCGCCTTCGTCGACAGCGCCTGCCGGGGCATGACCCGTTATGCGTTCCAGCGGGGCTGCCTTGTGGGCAACCTGGGTCAGGAGGTGGTGCAGCTCTCCCCCGAGCTGCGCCTGCGCCTTGAGCAGATCCTCCTCGACTGGGAGGCGCTGCTTGCCCGCTGCCTGAGGGACGCGGTGACGGCGGGGGAGCTGCCCCCCGGCTGCGACTGCCCCGCCCTCGCCCATCAGTTCTGGATCGGCTGGGAAGGGGCCGTACTGCGCGCACGCCTGGTGGGCGATACCGAGCCCATGCTCTCTTTTCTCAATTTTTTCATGAAGTTAGCAAAGTGATTTTTTTACGAAGATTAATAGTCAGTCAGTCCAATTAATGGGAGTAGACAAGATGTTCAACGGTATTCTGATCGAGAAAGACGAGGCGGGTTATCGCGCGAGCTACCAGAGCCTCTCCGAGGAGATATTGCCTGCCGGGGATGTGACCGTGGCGGTAGAGTGGTCTTCCCTCAACTACAAGGATGGCCTGGCCCTCACCGGCGCCTCCCCTGTGGTACGCCGCTTCCCTCTGATCCCCGGCATCGACTTTGCCGGTACCGTGCTGGAGAGCCAGCATCCCGACTGGCACCCCGGAGACAAGGTGGTGCTCAACGGATGGGGCGTGGGCGAGACCCACAGTGGCGGGCTGGCAGAGCGGGCACGGGTCCGGGGCGACTGGCTGGTCGCCCTGCCTGGGCGCTTCCAGCCCCGGGACGCCATGGCCATCGGCACCGCAGGGTACACCGCCATGCTCTGCGTGATGGCGTTGGAGAAGCACGGCATCACCCCCGATGACGGTGACATTCTGGTGACGGGCGCCAACGGCGGCGTAGGCAGCGTGGCGATCACCCTCCTGGCCAAGCTGGGCTATCGAGTGGTGGCCGCCACCGGGCGGCTGCACGAGGCCGACTATCTGACGTCCCTCGGCGCCGCCGAGGTGATCGATCGCGCCGAACTGGCCGCGCCGGGACGCCCGCTGGGCAAGGAACGCTGGGCCGGCGTCATCGACACCGTCGGCAGCCACACCCTGGCCAATGCCTGCGCCACTACCCGCTACGGCGGCGCCGTGGCCGCCTGCGGTCTGGCGGGAGGGATGGACTTCCCCTCCACCGTCATGCCCTTCATCCTGCGCGGCGTCACCCTCTATGGCATCGACAGCGTGATGGCACCGCGCCCGCTGCGTCAGCAGGCCTGGGCCCGACTGGCCGAGGATCTCGACCTGACCCGCCTCCATCTCCTCACCCGGGAAGTGCCCCTCTCCCAGGTCGTGACCCTGGGGGATGCCTTCCTGGCAGGCCAGGTGCGCGGCCGGATCCTGGTCAATGTCCAGGGGTGATGACTGACGCGATATGAGCCGGCTCGCCTGACCAGG
>NZ_JBFODJ010000112.1:0-2119 GCF_040908265.1 Aeromonas sp. R5-1 | reverse complement strand
ACCATCGGCCACGTTGACCACGGTAAAACCACCCTGACCGCCGCCATCACCAACGTGCTGGCCAAGCACTTCGGTGGTAAAGCTTTCGCCTTCGACCAGATCGACAAGGCACCGGAAGAGCGTGAGCGTGGTATCACCATCAACACCTCCCACGTAGAATACGACACTGCTACCCGCCACTACGCCCACGTAGATTGCCCGGGTCACGCCGACTACGTTAAAAACATGATCACCGGCGCTGCCCAGATGGACGGCGCAATCCTGGTAGTAGCAGCGACTGACGGCCCGATGCCGCAGACTCGTGAGCACATCCTGCTGGGTCGTCAGGTAGGCGTTCCGTACATCATCGTGTTCATGAACAAGTGCGACATGGTAGATGACGAAGAGCTGCTGGAACTGGTCGAGATGGAAGTTCGCGAACTGCTGTCCGAGTACGACTTCCCGGGTGATGACCTGCCGGTAGTACGTGGTTCCGCACTGAAAGCGCTGGAAGGCGAAGCTCAGTGGGAAGAGAAGATCCTGGAACTGGCTGGCCACCTGGACACCTACATTCCGGAGCCGGAGCGCGCAATTGACCAGCCGTTCCTGATGCCTATCGAAGACGTCTTCTCCATCGCAGGCCGTGGTACCGTAGTAACCGGTCGTGTAGAGCGCGGTATCGTTAAAGTTGGTGAAGAAGTGGAAATCGTTGGTATCAAAGATACCACCAAGACCACCTGTACCGGCGTTGAAATGTTCCGCAAACTGCTGGACGAAGGTCGTGCAGGTGAGAACGTTGGCGCGCTGCTGCGTGGCGTGAAGCGTGAAGACGTAGAGCGTGGTCAGGTACTGGCCAAGCCGGGCACCATCAAGCCGCACACTAAGTTCGAATCCGAAGTGTACGTGCTGTCCAAAGAAGAAGGTGGTCGTCACACTCCGTTCTTCAAGGGCTACCGTCCGCAGTTCTACTTCCGTACTACCGACGTGACCGGTACCATCGAACTGCCGGAAGGCGTAGAGATGGTCATGCCGGGCGACAACATCAAGATGGTTGTTACCCTGATTGCCCCGATCGCGATGGACGACGGCCTGCGTTTCGCCATTCGTGAAGGTGGCCGTACCGTAGGTGCTGGTGTTGTAGCTAAAGTTATCGCTTAATCGATACTTTATATGCACACATGAAAGGGGTGGCTTCGGCCACCCCTTTTACTTTTGGGGCTTTAATTGGCCTGTGAGATACTTTTGCGAAATCATCTATAGAGGTAGCTGCTGTGAGTAAACCCGCCATTTTTCTGGATCGCGATGGTGTCATCAACAAAGACACGGGTTATGTCAGCCAGGTTGATGACTTCCATTTTCTGCCCGGGGTGATTGAGGCCATGCAATTGCTGAAGAAAAAAGGCTATTTGCTGGTCGTGGTGACCAACCAATCCGGTATCGCCCGCGGTTACTTCACGGAAGATGACTTCATGAACCTGACCGAGTGGATGGATTGGTCATTGGCCGATCGGGATGTGGATCTCGATGGTATCTACTTCTGCCCCCATCACCCGGATCACGGCGCCCCTTGCGACTGCCGCAAACCGGAACCCGGCATGCTGCTGTTGGCGCAGCAAGAGTTGGGCATCGACATGGACCGCTCTTATATGGTGGGTGACAAACCTTCGGACCTGAAAGCCGCCATCAATGCCAAGGTCGGTCACAAGATAATGGTCAGAACAGGCAAGCCGATTACTGATGCGGGGATTGAGCTGGCCGATGCCATCTACGACAACCTGCATGATTTTGCCGTTGCAGCGCCTGTCACAGGCTGATTTCGCTGGATTAAGATGCTTTTTGGTGGCTTTGTGAGCGGTTGAACGGTGAAAGCCATCTTTTTGCAATTATCCTCTTGCCAGAACGAATTCGCTCCCTATAATGCGCCTCCATCGACAGGGCAAGCGGCAACGCAAACAAGCCGGTCGGTAGCCTCGAAAAGCCTCGTAAAATAAGGCTTGACTCGAGAAGGCGGTTGAGTAGAATGCCACTCCCGCAGCAGCCAAAATCTGCGTCGCTCTTTAACAATTTGAATCAAGCAATCTGTGTGGGCACTCACAGCATCGAGCATCAAAAACAATTTTTGATTTTCAATGTCTGATGA
>NZ_JBFODJ010000111.1:0-5668 GCF_040908265.1 Aeromonas sp. R5-1 | reverse complement strand
GTAACGGAGCTAACAGGAGACCAGCAGATCATTTTGGAGGTATTGGGTGAGCGCTATCGGCAAATTTATTCCTAAATCAGGTGCGGAATGTCGGTCTGATCACCGAGCCGGCGTTTATCGGCGGGGTTGTGGCTTGATGGTTGATTTGGGAAACAGCGCCCCTAATAGTGCTACATTTTGCCGAAAGCCTTGTGGTGTAAAGCATCTCTACCATCAGGTGGCAAAGCCTGACGTGGCAAGACTCAGACCTCGATGTGTGCTCAATGCCTCTTGTCGAGGCTGTACGAGTGCAGTGATCTACTATTCGGAACAGCTATTTAGTGTAGGAGGTGTGTTTATGACATTTCATAAAAATAGAAGCGCCGGGTATCACCCGGCGCTTCATCATCATAGTCTTGCAGACTTCACTTAGTAAAGGGTGCAACCCCAGCGGTAACTGCGCCCCAGCAACTGATACTCGGGACGCACGCTCTGACTCCAGGAGTCATCGCCACCCACCCCCATGTGGGCGCCATCGAGACATACCCACAGCCCCTCTTCGGCCACCAGATCGCTCTGGTGACGAGCGGCGGCCAGCTGTTGCTGACTGAAGCGGCTGGCACTGAAATGGAAGCTGCCGTTCACTGTCGTGCTGCCCAGCTGCAGCTGACGGGTATCGCAGCGCAAACCGTTGTCGCTCGGGAAGATGTAAGGGGTGTGCATGGCCTCCAGCGGCAAGCTCCAGTGCCCCAGATCGGCTCCCAGCAGGCGATCCGGATAGTTCTCGTGAGGACCGCGCCCCAGCCATTCGGCGCGCACCGGCACTTCGGCCAGATGGAGCAGCAGACCAATCCGCGGCAGCGACGGCAACGCCTGCGCCAGCTCAGTCTCTATCTCCAGGCTCATGGCGCCATCGTCGGTAAAACAGTGATGCCAGTGACTCACCAGCAGCAGCTCATCGTGGTGGAAGTAGCCATGACTGACCCGGATATCCCCTCCGGTGACCGAGATCCCCAAACAGCGGTGCTGCCATTGACCGAGGCCACACGCCTGCCAGCGGGCAATCCAGGAGTTGGGATCAGCGTGATCTGCCTCGCTGGTGCCGATGTCGTTGTCCAGCGGCGCCCGGTAGAAGTGATCCATGATCGGCGCCAGCAACTGCTCCTTCCCCGATTTTTGCCAACTGGTGATACGGCCGCTCTGCTTGTCGAGCCGCCACTGGCTGTTTGCGGCAGTGATCCGCCAACCATCCGGTTGCTCAGTCAGGATGGCGACAGCAGCGGGAGCTGGCAGGGAAAGAGGGGTCGGCAGGGTGAACTGCTGGCGGGCGACCTTGTGATCCGCCTGCGACCACAAGGTGGCTTGTGGCTGAATGATCGCCAGATCGAGCCAGGCCTGTGAGCCTGCCGCAAAGGTGGGCAGTGTCTCGCTCAGGGTCAACTCGACCACCCCTTGCGGTGCCAGCTCAAGGGAGATCTCCCCCTGCTGCTGCACATGGCCGTTCTCGCACAGCTGCCAGCAAAGCCGCTCGTTATCGGTTTCCCGGAACAGGTATTCGCTCTCGATCCGCACCCGCAGCGGGATGTGCTCAAGCAGGGTGAAGCGGAACGGCTGCTGGGCACGCTTCGCCTCGCACAAAGCGGGATGGGGGGTGCGATCAGGGAACAGCAGACCGTTGCAGCAGAACTGACGATCGTTTTGCACATCACCAAAATCGCCGCCATAACCCCAGTAGTGGCGACCATCGGCGGTGTATTTGTCGAGCCCCTGATCGACCCAATCCCAGACAAACCCGCCTTGCAGACGTGGATGATCGCGAAACGCCTGCCAGTAGTGGGCGTAGCCCCCCAGACTGTTCCCCATGGCGTGGGCATATTCACAGAGGATTAGTGGCCGGTGCTCGTCGGGCAGACCGATCCACTTGGCCAGCGCCCACTTGGTCACCGCCGGGAAGGGCTGATCCTGATGGGTTCTGGCATACATGGGGCAGATGATGTCGGTGGCCGGGGTATCGGCCCCGCCCCCCTCGTACTGCACCGGACGGCTCGGGTCGCTGCGCTTGATCCAGCCATACATGGCATCGTGGGCCGGGCCGTAACCCGACTCGTTGCCGAGCGACCAGATGATGATGGAGGGGTGGTTGAAATCCCGTGCCACCATGCGGGTGGCCCGCTCCAGAAAGGCATTGCTCCAGGCAGGATCCCGCGCCAGCCGCCCCATGGGGGTCATGCCGTGGGTCTCCAGATTCGCCTCGTCCACCACATAGAGACCGAGCCGATCGCAGAGGCGATAGAAGTCGGGGTGGTTGGGATAGTGGGAACAGCGCACCGCATTGAAGTTGTGCCGCTTCATCAGCAGCAGATCCCGCTCCATGGTGGCGCGATCAATGGCATAACCCTTGGCAGGGTGATGCTCGTGACGGTTGGCACCGCGAATAAGCAGCGGCTGACCGTTGACCCGCAGCAGGCCGCCACGGATCTCCACCACCCGAAAGCCCACATCACATGCCTCACTCTCGATAGCTTGGCCCTGCTCGTCCAGCAGGGTCAGGGTGAAGCGATAGAGATGGGGCGTCTCGGCGCTCCACTTGCGCGGCGCAGCCACGTCGAGCCACAGCTCGGCGCGATCGTCGTAAGCCCCTTTCTCATCAATGGCTTGGGTGCCGATCAGCTGGAGCAGGGTCGCGACCCGCTCGCTACCGTCATAGAGATTGGCCTCTACCGAGAGGCCAGCCCCATTGGCGACCTGCAGGGCAATCTTGAGACGGCCATCCCGATAGCAGGCATCCAGCTCGGGGGTCACCCGCATATCCATCAGATGGCGGGACGGTTTGTGCAGCAGGCTGACGGAGCGGAAGATCCCCGACAGCCACCACATATCCTGATCTTCCAGATAGGAGCCATCAGACCAACGTAGTACCAGCACCGCCAACCGGTTGCGACCGCTCTGCAGATATGGGGTCAGATCGAATTCGGCGGGCAGGCGGCTGTCCTGGGAGTAACCGACCCAGCGGCCGTTGCAGAAGAGGTGGAAGGCACTGCTCACCCCGTCGAAGATGATCCGGCTCTGTCCGCTTGCCAGCCAGTCGGCGGGCAGTTCGAACTCGCGGGAGTAGCAGCCAGTAGGATTCTCTGCTGGCACTCGGGGCGGATCGCAGGGAAAGGGGTACTTGATATTGGTGTAGATGGGGCCATCGGTGAGCGGCCGCGCAGCTGGATAGGCGGCATCCAGCTGCCAGTTGCCCGGCACTGTAATGGGGCAAGCATCCACCAGATCCTGCGCCAGCCAGCTCTCGGGCACCAATTCGGGAGCGGCAAAGAAGGAGAAGCGCCACTCGCCATCGAGCAAGAGACGGGAGGAAGAGGCCAGATCACCCCTGGCATCGGTTTCGCTGCGCCAGCTGAACATGGGGGTATGGGCGGGTAAACGATTTACACTGGTCACAGCCTGTGTTTGCCAATCGGCACGATAAATGATTTGTTGTAACGTCATACTGTTATTCATCTTTTATAACCTTTTTCAAATCTCTGATTACAAAACATTCGGTTAGTAACTGGCGGCTTTTTTTGAAACCATCGTTCTACCCTTTAACAGCCCAAGTGGCCCCATTCCTGAGAGGGTAAAAATAGAAATAAAGGTGAAAGTTGCGGCAATAATGCCCAATACCAAGTAGGTTTCACGAAAGCCCATCACCTCATACATAGAGCCAGCCCACACAGACATAAACATGGTTGCTAGCTGCTTGAAGAACTGATAGCCAATCAACCAGATAGTCGCACTAAAGCGAACATCAAATTCACTAGTGATGTACTTGAATGTGCCGACTAACAGGAATGGAACTTCCAACATATGCAGGGTTTTCAGCAAAATGACATGGCTAACTGTCTCGGCGAATGATGAGCCGATGATTCGAATAGACATGATGGTCCCAGCGATTAGCAGGGCATTTTTTCCGCCAATTCGATTCACAATCAGTGGGGCAAAAAACATGATGCTGGCGTTCAGTAACTCCCCCATAGTGGTGACATAACCAAAGTAACGAGTACCTTCTTCTTTTGTATCAAAGAATGCGGTAAAAAAGTTTGCAAATTGTTGATCAAATACGTCATACGTACATGCTACACCGATTACATAGAGGGTGAAAAACCAGAATTTTGCTTGTTTCAGCAACCTCATTGCCAGTTTTATGCTAAACCCTTTCTGATTGGCGCCAATACTATCTAACACCTCACTGGTGCTTCCACGACCCAGGGTGAGAGCGTGAACATTTTGTTAAATTTCACCCAGTTTTTTGAGACCCGCATTGAGTACCGTTTCCAGATATTCACTGCTCATTCCTGCGATTTTTTGCTTCCGTCTTACGCTCGCCTTGCGTGAAGTCTCGGCCCTGAGCATGTTCAGCCCCATGTGCCGGATGCACGCCAAAATCTCTGCGGCATCACCGCGATAAATCGGGCAATCATCCTCGCCCATCGTGACGTCCAGCACCCAGTGCAGGCTATTTTCGATGGCCCAGTGCCCACGCACCGCTCGCGCAAACTCATCCTGCACCAACGCTTTGGAACTGATGAAATAACGCTGCTCTATGGTAATTTTTTGCATATTTTCAACGCGATAGGAGATGGCCACGCCAATGCTGTGCAACTGTTTCCAATGAGGAAACTGGGCGGCCAACTCGCCCGCCGCCATGACATGGTACTCACGACCATCGATGCGGCCATGAGCCTTCTCAAGCGTCATCGTCTCTGCGCATAACGGGGTGGCCGCCAGCGGGGCGAGGGCCTGTCGAACCGCCTCGAACAACTTGGGTTGGTTGCCTTTGACGGCCAATAAGTAATCGCCACCTTGCTGAAGGATGGTCTCGGCGATCTCGGTCTGGCACCCCATCGCATCGATGGATACCAGGCAGCCTTTGATGTCGAGCAGCGCCAGCAACTCGGGAATAGCGGTAATTTCATTGGACTTGGCGTCGGTTTTTATCTGTCCGAGCACCAGCTTATTGGCGGCGGCATAGGCACTGACCATGTGAATGGTCGACGTTCGATCCTCACGGTCATAGGAACTGCGCAGGGTTTTGCCATCGATAGCGACCAGGGCGCCATCGGTGTGCTGGTTAATGGCTTGAGTCCACCGCACAAAGGCGGCCTGAAACGGCTCTGGTTTGATGCCGGAGATGATCCTGGCAATGGTGTCATGGACAGGAATGCCGTTTTTAAACAGTCCCTTGGATTGAAACCAGGGAAGATGAACCTCGCCGAAATCCTCAATATCTTCCCAGCCCTCAGCCCCGCCGATCACGGCACAGACGGTGAGAAACAGGACATCGTAGAAGGGATAATAAATCTTGGCATGCTGGCGAGGGTCGTGAATATTGTCGAAGAACTGAGCGAAAACGGCATCAATAGACATGAGAGCACTCCTGAAAAGGAGCATGAGATCACAGCCGGATCACCAGGTCAAATTTCAGGGTGAGGATGTGAGCAAATTGTTAACTATGGAAATCATGGAAATTATCATTTTTTGGATTTCATGCGCATTTTTTGAGCTGAAATGACGTGCAGTGACGATTAAAAAGTGTGAAGGCGATCCTGACTATAAAGTTAACTGCATATCACAGGCCTATAAGTATTTGTTTTGTAGGCAAAAAACTATTTTTAATTTTTAACAAAATGTTCACGATCTCGCCCTG
>NZ_JBFODJ010000110.1:0-115483 GCF_040908265.1 Aeromonas sp. R5-1 | reverse complement strand
TAATGCCGATCAGTTAAGGATCCATTGACCGATCCTCAGGCTGTGTAAGAATCCGAAACTCCTTGTTGGGTTTCGGATTTTTTTATGCGTATCGACCAAGCTCTCGACTTCATTCACGCCTGTCCTCCCGGAAAGTTTGAGTCCCTGTCTGACCTGCTGTCACCTGAACTGGTGCAGGCTTGCTTGGCCGAGACGGGCTCCGTCTCCTTGCGCCGACGGCGCATGCCCATGGAGCGGGTGCTATGGGCCATTATCGGGATGTCCTTGTTTCGTCATGTCCCTATGGCCCAGCTGGCCAACCAGCTCGATATCCTGTTACCCGGCGACCGGCCGTTTGTCGTCCCCAGCGCCTTCATCCAGGCGCGCCAAAAACTGGCTGACCAAGCCGTTCGACAGGTGTTCCAGCAGACCGCCACACTCTGGCATCAGCAGTGTCAGCACCCCACCTGGGCCGGCTTGCAGCTGCTGGCCGTGGACGGGGTGGTCTGGCGCACGCCCGATACTCCGGACAATGCCGGCGCCTTTGCCAAGTCGAAAACCGTCCAGGGGGAGACGCAATATCCCCAGGTCCGCATGTTGTGTCAGATGGAGCTGACCAGTCATCTGCTGACCCAGACAGTGATGGACTCCTGTGCGGTAAACGAGATGGTGTTGGCAGAGCAACTGATTGAAAAAACACCCGATAATAGCCTGACCCTGTTCGATAAGGGCTTCTACTCACTGGGGTTACTCCATGCCTGGCAACGCCAGGGCGTAGCGCGTCACTGGCTTATTCCGCTGAAAAAGGGGGCTCAATACGAGGTCATCCGCAAGCTGGGGCGGCAGGATGTGCTGGTACGCCTCAGTGCCAGTCCGCAGGCCAAGAAGAAGTGGAGCGAGTTGCCGGAGCAGTTCGAAGCCCGGCTGCTGACCCGGACGGTAAACGGCAAGGAGCGGCAGGTGCTGACCTCGCTCACCGACCCGCTGCGCTTCCCGGCCAGCGAGTTGATGGAGCTATACCAGAATCGCTGGGAAATCGAGCTGGGCTATCGGGAGATGAAACATAGCCTGCAACAGCACCGGCTGACGCTGCGCAGCAAGAAACCCGATGGAGTAAGGCAGGAGCTATGGGGCTTGGTATTGGCCTATAACCTACTGAGATATCAGATGGTTAGGATGGCGGCGAGCTTAAAGGGCTATACGGCCAGCCAGTTGAGCTTTCACATGGCATCGGTGTATCTGCTGCATGAACTCAGTTGCCTGCCGTTTGTGTCACCGGGCATGGTTCCAGGGCGTGTCGCTGAGTTGGACAAACAGGCAGAGCAGTTCAAGTTACCCGCCCGCCGAGAACGAAGTTACCCAAGGTGCATCAAAGCCAAACCACAGAAGTATGCGACGAGAAAACCTAGTAAAAACAATGCCAGTCAGGCTTAACTGACTGGCATTAGCCCGCAGGCCCGTTTTTTTTATTCGTTTTCCAGCAGCCAACGTTTGAGCAGGGCGGCCAGCTGCTCCTGTTCGACCAGGCTCAATGGGGCCAGCAGGCGGCGCTCGTTCGCCACGTGCTGTTCCACCGCATGGTCAACCAGCTCCCGCCCCGGCTCCGTCAGGCAGACCAGCAGGCTGCGCCTGTCATCGGGGGAGGCTTCACGTCTTATCAGGCCACGCTGCTCCAGTTTGTCGAGCCGGGCCGTCATGGCCCCTGAACTCAGCATGGCGGACTGGTAGAGCGCGGTCGGAGTCAGCGGCTCGCCGGCCCGACGCAGGGTCGCCAGGATATCGAAATCAGACCCCAGCAGACCGCACTCCTTGAGGGTCTCGCTCACTTCGCGCCCGGCGATCGCCGCCATGCGCGCCACCCTCCCCAGCACCCCCATAGGGGAGCAGTCGAGGTCCGGGCGCTGCCGGGCCCACTGGGCCAGCAGCTGATCTACATGATCACTCTCCATTCGGGCTCCATTATCTTTACATGAAGATTCTTGATAATAAACCAACTCGCGGCTAATGTATCTTTACTTAAAGATACTTTATTACGAGATAACCATGCCACTGCTGATCGCCCTGCTTGCCCCCCTGCTCTGGGGCAGCACCTATGCCGTCGTCAGTCTCTACCTGACCGACTACTCCCCCTACTGGGTGGCCGTGTGGCGCGCCCTCCCCGCCGGGGTGCTGCTGCTGTTGCTCCATCCCCGCAGACCGCCTCTCGTCTGGAGCAGGCAGTTCCTGCTGGCGTTTTGCAACATCACCGCCTTCTTCGCCCTGCTTTTCGTGGCGGCGTTTCGCCTGCCCGGCGCCGTGGCGGGTACGTTGGGAGCGACGCTGCCCCTCATCCTGATGGGGCTGGCCTGGCTGCAAGACGGTGTCAGACCGACGCTCAAGTGGCTGTTGCTGGGGGTGATGGGGCTCGTCGGGGTGCTCTTGCTGCTCAATCCCTCTGCCAATCTGGATCCCGTCGGCGTGGCGTGCGCCCTGCTCGCCACCCTGCTCATCGGCCAGTCGAGCCGCTGGATGCAACGCTGGCCGGTGGACGATCTGCTGGCCCTGACCGCCTGGCAGCTGCTGCTGGGCGGCCTGATGCTGATCCCGCTGGCCTGGTGGCTGGCCGGCCCCATGCCCCTGCCCCGGGCTGACGCCACTCCCGGGCTTATCTGGCTGGTGATCCTCAATACGGCTCTGGCCTACTGGGCCTGGCTCTGGGGACTCAAACGCCATGGCCCTGAGGTGATGGGGATGCTGGCCCTCACCAATCCCATGGTGGCGGTCTCCTGCGGTGTGCTGATGGTGGGAGAAACCCTGGATGGCCGTCAGTGGCTCGGCATCGGCATCATCCTGCTCTCTCTCTTCCTGATGAAGCTGCCGGCCCGCTCTTTCCTCAAGCGCTGGCAGAACCGCAAGGCCGCCACCGGCAGCATCGACAACGGCTGATCCGCAGTCAACCCGACACAAAAAAAGAGGAGCCACCAGGGCTCCTCTTTCACATGGGTTGTTGCCGTGAGGGTCAAACGCCTGCCTTGGCCAGGGCGGCGGAGACGATCTGCTGGGCTTCCTGCTGGATGAGGTCCAGGTGCGCCTCCCCCTTGAAGCTCTCCATGTAGATCTTGTAGATGGACTCGGTACCGGAGGGGCGCGCCGCGAACCAGCCGTTCTCGGTCACCACTTTCAGGCCGCCGATGGCGGCATCGTTGCCCGGCGCCTTGGTCAGCTTGGCGAGGATGGGCTCGCCAGCCAGGGTGGAGGCTTCCACCAGGGCCGGATCCAGCTTGGAGAGCACCGCCTTCTGGGCGCTGTTGGCCGGGGCATCGATGCGGCGGTAGCTGGAGCGGCCGAATCTGGCTTCGAGCGCATCGTAGTGGGCCTGGGGATCCTTGCCGGTCACCGCCAGGATCTCGGCCGCCAGCAGCGCCAGGATGAAGCCATCCTTGTCGGTGGTCCAGACGGTACCGTCCTTGCGCAGGAAGGAGGCACCCGCGCTCTCCTCGCCGCCAAAGCCGAACTCGCCGCTGTAGAGACCGTCCACGAACCACTTGAAGCCGACCGGCACCTCTTTGAGGGTGCGACCGATCTCGCCGGCTACCCGGTCGATCATGGAAGAGGAGACCAGCGTCTTGCCGACGGCCGCCCCCTTGGGCCAGCCGGTTCTGTGGGTGAACAGATACTGGATCGCCACCGCCAGATAGTGGTTCGGATTCATCAGGCCCGCCTTGGTGACGATGCCGTGACGATCGTAGTCAGGGTCATTGCCAAGGGCGATGTCGAACTTGTCTTTCAGGGCAATCAGGCTCGCCATGGCGAACGGGCTGGAACAGTCCATCCGGATCTTGCCGTCTTTGTCCAGGGTCATGAAGGAGAAGGTCGGGTCGACCTTGTAGTTCACCACCTCGATGTCCAGACCGTAGCGCCTGGCGATGACGTCCCAGTAGGCGACGCCGGAGCCACCCAGCGGATCCACGCCGATCTTGATGCCAGCCTGCTTGATGGCGGCCAGATCCAGCACATTTTCGAGATCATCCACATAAGGGGTGACATAGTCGTGTTCCACCACGAACGGGCTCTTGAGGGCCTCGGCAAACGGCATCCGCTTCACGCCGGCCAGGCCCGCTTCCAGGATCGCGTTGGCGCGGTCTTCCACCCACTTGGTGATCTCGCCTTCGGCAGGACCGCCGTGGGGCGGGTTGTATTTGAAGCCACCGTCTTCCGGCGGGTTGTGGGACGGGGTGATCACGACGCCGTCCGCCTGCGCCACGGGTTTGCCTGCGTTGTGGCGCAGGATGGCATGGGAGATGACCGGGGTCGGCGTGAAGCCGAGGCCGGCCTGAATGCGGGTCTCGACACCGTTGGCCGCCAGCACTTCCACCGCGCTGGCAAAGGCGGATTCAGACAGGGCATGGGTATCCATGCCGACGAACAACGGCCCCGTGATACCGGCCTGCTGGCGGTACTCCACCAGCGCCTGGGTCACCGCCAGAATGTGGGATTCGGTGAAGGCGCTGTGCAGGGCGCTGCCGCGGTGACCGGAGGTGCCAAAGGCGACCCGCTGCTCAGGGCGGCTCATGTCCGGCTTGTTGAGGTAGTAGGCGCTGACCAGACGGGGAATGTTGGTCAGATCGCAAAGACGAGCCGGCTGACCGGCGTGGGAATGCTGTGCCATGGCGTTTTCCTTGAGCTGAGCCTTGCCCGGCAAGGCCTGAAGTCGTTGATGGGTTAAACGGCGCCGCACACCCGAGCCGTCAGATCCTCGTCATAACCCATGCTGTTCATGAGCTGGGCCACCATGTTCTGCTTGCGGCTGGTATTGGTATTGGTGATCACCCAGAACGGGGTCTCCGGTACCGGCTTGGGCTTGGTGGTGCTGCCACTGGCACGCAGCGCTTCCGGGTCACGGGAGAAGTAGACGCGCTTGCGCCCTTTTATCTCGGTCGCCTGGGTGAAGCCTTCCGGGTTGTCCCGATAGAGGGTGCTCAATACCAGCATGAAGCGGTTGATGGACTTCTCTTCTTTCTGCAGCTCGCCGGAATCCAGCAGTGCCTCCAGCCCCATGGCATCGGCCACGGGTTGCGGTTGCATCGCAGGCGCGGCCGCCACGGTTGCCGTGCCGGCCTGGGCGGGTTGCTCCAGCAGGCGACGCAGGATATCGGACGCACTCTCGCCGATGTGCCGGGTCTGGCTCGCGATAAAGAAGTAGAGATCGTCATCAAGCTCGATGGTTTTCATAGGGATGCGCTGGACTCGTCGAAATTCGGATGCGGCGATTATACATAGGCAGACCCGGCAGCCCAAGCAAGGGGCGGACAGATGTGCATGAATCTCCTTGAGAATACGGCATAATGACGGGCCAAGTGTGTGATCCCCCGCACTGATAGCCGATCCCGGGGAGATATTTTTGAAAAAAAACCACAAAAAAATCCCCCACCAGGAATGAAATCCTTTTCTTTCAGTGTGTTAAAAATTATGGCGATAGAGCCCACGACCGATAAGGTGTCATTTTGCAACAATACCCACGATTGAACTTCAAGGAACAGGGCGAAGGCCCGACTATCGTACTGATCCATGGCCTCTTTGGCAGCCTGGACAACCTCGGCCTGCTGGCACGCCCCCTCAGCGAACAATACCGGGTCATCAGCGTCGATCTACGCAATCACGGCGCCTCCTTTCACTCGGACGAGATGAGCTACCCGTCCCAGGCTGAGGACATCCTGGCCCTGCTGGACCATCTTGGACTTGAACAGGTGGCCCTGGTGGGTCACTCCATGGGGGGCAAGGTCGCCATGCAGGTCGCCAAGCAGGCCCCTCACAGGGTCAGCAAGCTGGTAGTGGCGGACATCGCCCCGGTGGCCTATCCCCACGCCCGCCACAAGAACGTGTTTGCCGGGCTCAATGCCACGCTGGCCACGCCCCCCCAGAGCCGCAGCGAGGCGGAAGCCATGCTGGCCGAGTACATCGAGATCGCCGGGGTGCGCCAGTTCCTGCTCAAATCCTTCGCCAAAGGGGAGTCTGGATGGGGGTGGCGTTTCAACGTGCCGGCCCTTGAGCGCAACTACGCCAACATCATGGGCTGGCCTGACGATGAACGCCGCTTCGAAGGCGCGACACTCTTCATCAAGGGGGGCGACTCCGACTATATGCTGCCCGAATACACCGGGGCCGCGATGGCCCAGTTCCCGGCCGCCAAGGCCCGCGTCATCGCCGGCACGGGTCACTGGCTGCACGCGGAAAAGCCGGTTTTGTTCAACAAACTGGTTGTGGATTTCCTGTCGACAGGCGGTTAACAGTTTCAAATCCTTTGTGATATAGTGCGCCCGTCTTAAGGAGTGCGCGCAATCCATGCTGAGTGAACACATCGATCTCATCGAGAGTCTGGGCCTGAAACTGTTCTTCGTGGCCATCTTCCTGCTGATTGGTCTGGCCATTCAGGACGTGCTCAAACGGGGCAATGTGCCCCGCTTCGGCCGCTTCATCGTCTGGCTGGTGCTGTTTCTGGGTTGCGCGGGTTTTGTCGCCAAGGGGCTGATCGAAATGGGCTGGGAAGGCTCAGGGATCGGCTAACTACTTTTCATCTGTGATGTATGGCCAAACAGCAAACTGATCGAACAACACTGGATCTGTTCGCAACTGAGAAGCGCCCCGGCAGGCCAAAGACCAATCCACTCCCCCGCGAGACCCAGCTCAAGATCAACAAGCGCAACCAGCTCAAGCGCGATCGTGAGAACGGGCTGAAACGGGTCGAGTTAAAGGTGGAAGCCGAGTTGCTGGAGCGCCTGAACCAACTTGCGCTGCAACAGAACGTCAGCCGAGCCGAGCTGATCCAATCTATCCTGAAGCAACAGATCGAGTCTGCTCATGCAGCAGGCATCGCAATCTGAACCGTCAAGCATCAACACCAGATACGGGTAACGAAACACTATGGCTAGTGTAGGTCTGTTTTTCGGCAGCGATACCGGTAATACCGAAGCTGTCGCCAAGATGATCCAGAAAGAACTGGGCAAACAACTGATTGAAGTCCGTGACATTGCCAAGAGCAGCAAGGCCGACATCGACAGCTTCGATCTGCTGATGTTCGGCATCCCGACTTGGTACTACGGCGAAGCCCAGGCCGATTGGGACGACTTCTTCCCCGAACTCGAAGAGATCGATTTCAACAACAAGCTGGTGGCCATCTTCGGATGCGGCGATCAGGAAGACTATGCCGAGTACTTCCTCGACGCCATGGGCACCCTGCGTGACATCGTCGAAGCCAAGGGCGCCATCATCATCGGCCACTGGCCGACCGCGAGCTACGAGTTCGAAGCCTCCAAGGCACTGGTGGATGACAAGCACTTCGTGGGCCTGGGCATCGACGAAGATCGCCAGCCGGAGCTGACTGCAGAGCGCGTCAAAGGCTGGTGCAAACAGCTGCACGAAGAGATGTGCCTGGGCGAGCTGGAGTGATCTGATCTCCCTCCCTCTTCATGCAACAAGGGCCCCGACGGGGCCCTTGTTGCATCTGCAGCAGGCATTCAGCCCCCCCTGTGCTGGGGCTTGGATCTGACATAGAGGGTGCGCTTCACCTGGGCCACCAGCTCGCCCTGGCCATCCTGCACCTGCACCTCGAACTCGGGAAAGTGCTTCTCTCCCCCCTCGGTCGCCGCCACGATCGATGCCAGCTTGGCGTCGCTCAGGGTGAACTCCGCCACCAGTTTGCCCTTGCCCGGCTTGATGAAATTGATGCTGCCCGCCTTGTCCCACACGTAGTAGCGGTTCTTGAAATAGCCCATCAGCATCAACGGGTAGATGGGATCCGTCATGGCGAACATGCTGCCACCGAACTGGGTCCGGTTGGCATTCTTGTTCCACCAGCGGGACTTGAGAGTGACCCGGCAGAAGCGGAAATCGGGGCTCAGGGTTTCTATCTTGATGCCTGCGCCCCAGAAGGGGGGCCAGGCGTTGAGGGCGCAGCGCACCCAGGCGGCATTGCCGAAAAGCCAATCCATGGATCTCATCCGACCAGACTATAAAGAAGTCACATAGTATCAACATTCTCTGGTCGAGCAAGCGGGCCTGAATATTCCCATGACGGGCTTGATGAGCTAAAGCCCTTGAATTGCTGGGTTTATTTTTAACTTGGCTACGACCTATAATGACAGGCCAAGCGAGTTCGTGGTTGCCATTACAGCGGCAGTCAATCAGAATAACCACACCTTCGAGAATGCGAATAAATAGAAATGGCAGACAACAACCAAGCGTTAAAAAAGGCCGGGCTCAAGATCACCTTGCCCCGTGTCAAGATCCTGGAAATCCTGCAACAGCCGGACTGCCAGCACACCAGTGCGGAAGATCTGTACAAACGGCTGATCGATCAGGGCGAGGAGATTGGTCTCGCTACCGTTTATCGCGTTCTCAACCAGTTTGATGATGCCGGTATCGTCACCCGTCACCATTTCGAAGGGGGCAAGTCGGTGTTCGAGCTCGCCACCCAGGAGCACCACGACCACCTGGTCTGCCTCGACTGCGGCAAGGTGATCGAGTTCTCCGACGAGGTGATCGAACAGCGCCAGCGCGACATCGCCAAGGCGCACAACATCCGCCTGACCAACCACAGCCTTTACCTGTATGGCCACTGCGCCAACGGTGACTGCAAGCACGACGATTGATTCGGCCGGGTCGGCGCAATAAAAAAGCCAGCATGATGCTGGCTTTTTTGTGTCCGCAATCCGGACCAGAAGCGGCAGGGTTTCCCCTGCCCTCTTCTATTAGACCTCGGCCTTGCCCCAGACGTCACGCAGGGCCACGGTGCGGTTGAACACCAGGCGCTCGGCGCTGGAGAGCTTGTTGTCGGCGCAGAAGTAACCTTCACGCTCGAACTGGTAGGCAAACTCCGGCTTGGCATCCTTCAGGGAAGCTTCCACCCGGGCCCCTTCGATGATCACCAGGGATTCCGGATTCAGAGCCGCTTCGAAGTCATCCTCGGCGCCCGGGTTCGGCACCTTGAACAGACGGTCGTAGAGACGCACTTCGGCCGGCAGGGAGTGAGTGGCGCTGACCCAGTGGATCACCCCTTTCACCTTGCGGCCGTCCGCCGGATCCTTGCCCAGGGTCTCGCGGTCGTAAGAGCAGTAGATGCAGGTGACCTTGCCGTCCGCATCCTTCTCGACCCGTTCGGCCTTGATGACGTAGGCATTGCGCAGGCGCACTTCCTTGCCCAGCACCAGACGCTTGAACTGCTTGTTGGCTTCCTCTTTGAAGTCCGCCTCGTCGATGAAGATTTCGCGGGAGAAATGCAGCTCACGGGTCCCCATCTCCGGCTTGTTCGGGTGCGCTGGCGCCGTCAGCACCTCGTCCGCCGCCAGGTTCTCGATCACCACCTTCACCGGGTGCAGCACGGCCATGGCGCGCGGGGCGTTCTCGTTGAGATCGTCGCGGATGCAGGCTTCCAGCATGCTCATCTCAACGATGTTGTCCTGCTTGGTCACGCCGATGCGCTTGCAGAACTCGCGGATGGAGGCCGGGGTGTAACCACGGCGGCGCAGACCGGAGACGGTCAGCATGCGCGGATCATCCCAGCCGTTCACGTGCCCCTCGGTCACCAGCAGGTTCAGCTTGCGCTTGGACATGACGGTGTATTCGAGGTTCAGACGGGAGAACTCGTACTGACGGGGGTGACAGTCGATGCTGATGTTGTCCAGCACCCAGTCATACAGGCGACGGTTGTCCTGGAACTCCAGGGTACACAGGGAGTGGGTGATCCCCTCCAGGGCATCCGAGATGCAGTGGGTGAAGTCATACATCGGGTAGATGCACCACTCGTCACCGGTCTGGTGGTGGTGGGCAAACTTGATGCGATAGATGACGGGATCGCGCATCACCATGAAGGGGGATGCCATGTCGATCTTGGCGCGCAGGCAGGCGGAGCCTTCGGCCATCTCACCGTTCTTCATCTTGGCGAACAGGGCAAGGTTCTCTTCCACGCTGCGATCGCGGAACGGGCTGTTCTTGCCAGGGGCGGTCAGGGTACCGCGGTATTCGCGCATCTGCTCCGGGGAGAGCTCGTCCACATAGGCCAGTCCCTTCTCGATGAGCTCGATGGCGTAGCCGTGCAGCTTGTGGAAATAGTCGGAGGAGTAGCAGATCTCGCCGCTCCACTGGAAGCCCAGCCACTGGACGTCCTGCTTGATGGACTCCACGAACTCGATGTCTTCCTTCGCCGGGTTGGTGTCATCGAAACGCAGGTTGCACTGACCCTGATAGTCGCGGGCGATGCCGAAGTTCAGGCAGATGGATTTGGCGTGGCCGATATGGAGATAACCGTTCGGCTCCGGCGGGAAACGGGTATGCACGCTGCTGTGCTTACCGCTGGCCAGATCTTCATCAATGATCTGACGAATAAAGTTAGTTGGGCTGTTCGCCTGACTCATGGCTCACCTCAAAAATGCGTCACTGGCGGACGTTGTGCCGGCTGGCACCCTCATACCCCCGCCGTCAAGCCGGGTATGATCCCTCATTACGCGCCCTGCCTCAACCTGAATTTGGCCAATTCGGGTCATTGGCGCACCAAAAACGGCGAAACGGGAGAAATTGCAGAGATCCTGGTCAAAAAAAGCCCCGCACGGGGCGGGGTCTCAAGTGATGAAAAACAGACAAAACACACACAACAAAGGTTCACACGCAGAGTCAACCTTTCCCAAACCCGATGGCCATCGCCCTTGGGAAAGGCGGGTCTTGCGACCCACCTTGCGTTATGGATTGAAGGCTAGCTATCAGTTCAGCTCGGTGACGCGGCTGGTGCGCTTGCCATCGAAGCTGGTGGTACGCAGGTAGACCTTGCCGTTGACGCTCGGCTTGGCGGCTGCGTCGTAGGCAGTCCAGGTAGTGCCGTCCAGGCTGTACTGGATGGGCAGACCCGGCAGATCCACGTTCGCTTCCAGCACACCGTTCACCACCTTGGCACCCGGTACGGAGAGGCGATATTCCACCCCGGCCTGATCCAGTTTGGGCAGCACGCGCTGACCCAGCACGTTGGCAAACTGGTTCCACTCCTTGTTCAGGGTGGCCTTGTTGACATGCTTGGTGGTGCCGGAGAACTCGCGACCCTTCACGTAATCGAGCTCGAAGCCGCCCTTGTGCCAGGCGCGTTCGGCCACGGAGAAGATGCGCGGATAGACCATGTACTCGTACTGGGCATCGGTGCGCACGGTTTCACTCCATTGCTGACCGGAGATCCCCTTGAACTTGACCGGATCCTGGTCACCCTTGGCCACGAAGGCGTTGCCGTCGCGGTCAACCGAGGTCTCGGCGTTCTGCGGCAGGTTTTCCGGGGCGAAGGCGAACACCTTGCGGGTGTCGTTGAAGCGGGTTGCCCAGTAGTAGCCGCGCTCGGCCGGGTGTACCTCGTTCGGGAAGTCGAAGTAGAGGTAATCCGGGTTGGAGAGCACCACGTCATAGCCCTTGTGCGCCCACTTCATCGCCTCGTTGAAACCACCCCAGTAGAGGGTTTCCCAGAAGTTGACCCGGGTCTTGTCGGTGGAGAATACGCTGGCATCCGTGGCGTACTTCAGGCCATCTTCCCACGCCTGCAGGGTGGAGAAGCCGTGGCCCTTGACCATCTCGCTCACTTCCTTGGCAAAGTAGACCGGCAGCTCGGCCACGTCCTTGATCTTGCCATCGTCGATCATCTTCTGGCACATGGGGGACTTGCCGAACGGCTTGTCCTGCTTGCTGGAGTCGACGTTGCCCTTCCAGGCCACCAGATCTTCTTTCTTGGTGACGGCCGGATCCTGGTAACCACCGCCCTGCATGATGTTCTTCGCCTCGTCACCACCGTAGTGCCAGGCGGTCAGCGGCTGGCCGGCGGCCTGGTGCATCTGGGCCACTTCATCCATCACCTTGGCAACGAAGGTGGCGGCACCCGGCTGGCAGGGGTTGATGAAGGACATCTTGTCGTAGAACTGCACCGAGGTGACGTTGGAGGTATCGGCCGGGTCAGTCAGACGGAACTGGTTGGCCTCGGCTTCTTTGCCCTCGCTCATCAGACGCTTGTAGCGCGCCTCCATGGAGACCACGGCGGCACGGGCGTGGGCCGGCATGTTGATCTCGGGGATCACGGTCACACCGCGGGCCTTGGCATAGCGTACCAGGTCGATGTAGTCCGCCTTGCTGTAGAAACCGGAGCCCTGGTTGTCGCTGGTGGGGCCGGAGCCAAGCTGCGGCATCAGGCACTTGGTTTCGGACTCGTCATGGCAACGCTGGCTGCCGACGTCGGTCAGCTCTGGCAGGCCCGGGATCTCCAGACGCCAGCCTTCATCATTGGTCAGCCCAAGGTGCAGCACGTTGAGCTTCATGGCGGACATCTGGTCCACCAGCTTCTTCATGGTCTCGGGGCTTCGGAAGTGACGGGCCACGTCGGTCTGCATGCCACGGTATTCAAAGCGCGGCGCATCCTCGACGCTCATCTGGCTCACCAGCTTGTCGTCAACCCCCAGCAGAGAGATCAGAGACTGGGCGCCCCAGAAGGCGCCGTCAACGTCGTGCCCCTGAATGACGGTGCCCTTCTTGCCGATGGTCATGTCGTAGCCTTCGGCCTGCTTGAGCTTGCTGCCGAGCTTGATGGTGACCGGGTAGCCGGTGTCGGAGAGGGTAACACCCAGCTTGGTCAGTTGCGCCTTCAGGGCCTCGGTGCGATCGCTCGGCAGGTCAAGGGCATTGAGCTTGATGGTGGAGAAGTCGATTTGCGGGCCGGCCTTGACCACCTGCTTCATCGGGCTTGGCAGGATGCGGTCGTCAATCTTGCCGGCAGGCAGCAGGGTGCTGGTCTGGTTCGCGGCGAAACGGGTCTCGCTGTTCATCAGGATGTTGTTGTCATCCTTGGTGCGCTTCCAGCCATCGGCAGGCATCGGCTTCTCGTAGGTGCTGGCATCGTCGATGTTGCTCATGCTGGCCAGCACTTTCGGCTCGGCCCCTTCACTGGCGACATACCAGTTCGGCATGATGTCAGATTCGAACAATACCCAGTATTCCACCACCAGGGGCACCTCGACCGTGGCGTCCTTGGCAAAGCCCTGGAACTTCTCGGTCGGCGTCAAACGATAGAGGTCGCCGGTCAGGTGGGTGATGGTGAACTGGTCGTTGTCCACCCGCTGGATGCGGCGGATGGAGGAGACATAGATGCTCCAGTCCTTGGAGGTGACGTCGGCACCGGTATTGGTCAGGTGCAGCTTGGCAACGCCGCAGCTCGCCCACTCGGAGCCCAGCGCCTGGCAATCAAGACCGGCGCCGGCACCGTCATTGGTGACGACTTCGTACTTGACGACGAGGTTGCTGGCGAGGGCGTCGACCACCGCTTGCCTGGCAGCATCGGCTGCAAGTGCGGGACCGGCGAAAACGGTAGACATGGCAATGGCTAACAGAGAATGTTTCAAGTTCATAACTGCTGCTCTCATTTGAAGTAAAGGTTGGATTTTCTTGGCTTTTTTTATATGGGGCCCCGAGGCGGGGCCCTTAGTTATGTCAACAATGGACTTAGACTTGAGGTGAGCGAGTCGCTCGATTAACGCAGGGCTTTCATCTCACCGGCGATGATCTCGGCCAATGGGCCCAGAATCACCTGCAGGTTCTGCTCACCGAGCTTGACCACACCGGCCGCGCCCAGAGCTTTGAGCTTGCGCTCATCGACGATGCTGCGGTCTTTCAGGGTCAGACGCAGACGGGTGATGCAGGCATCGATGGTCACCAGGTTCTCCTGACCACCCAGCACTTCCAGATACTGCTTGGCCAGCTCGGTGCGGTCGGTGGTTTGAGCCTGTACCGGCACGGCTTCGTCATCTTCACGACCCGGGGTTTTCAGGTTGAACTTGGCGATCACCGCGCGGAAGACCACGTAGTAGAGGCCGAAGAAGACCAGACCCTGTACCAGCAGCATGTACCACTGGGTCGCCAGCGGGTTGCGGCTGGAGAGCACCATATCCACCAGACCGGCGCTGAAGCCGAAACCGGCGATCCAGTGCATGGAGGCTGCGATGAACACAGAGATACCGGTCAGCAGGGCGTGGATGACGTACAGTACCGGCGCCACGAACATGAAGGAGAACTCGAGCGGCTCGGTCACCCCGGTGAAGAAGGCGGCAAAGGCGGCAGCGATCATGATGGACGCAACCTTCTCTTTGTTCTCTTTCTTCGCGCTGTGGTAGATGGCCAGTGCGGCACCCGGCAGACCGAACATCATGATGGGGAAGAAGCCGGCCTGGTACATGCCTGTCACGCCCACGACAGCCTTGCCGGCGTCGATGGAGGACTGGCCACCCAGGAAGTTCGGGATGTCGTTGATGCCGGCCACGTCGAACCAGAACACGGAGTTCAGGGCGTGGTGCAGACCAACCGGGATCAGCAGACGGTTGAAGAAGGCATAGATGCCGGCACCGGTGGAGCCCATGCTGACGATGGATTCACCGAAGCTCACCAGGCCACCGTAGATGACCGGCCAGACGGCCATCAGGATGAAGGAGACGACGATCATCACCACGGAGGTCACGATCGGCACCAGACGACGACCGGAGAAGAAGGCCAGCGCCTTGTGCAGCTCCACGCTGCTGAAACGGTTGTAGAGCTCGGCGGCGATGACACCACACAGGATGCCGACGAACTGGTTGCTGATCTTGGCAAAGGCTGCCGGCACCTGGTCGGCCGGGATACCCTTGATCTGGGCCACGGCGCCCGGGCTCAGCAGAGTGGTGACCACCAGGAAGCCGACCAGACCGGCCAGCGCGGCGGAACCGTCTTTATCCTTGGACATGCCGTAAGCGACGCCGACGGCGAACAGAATGGGCATACTGTCGATGATGGCGGCGCCCGCCTTGATCAGAAACGCAGCCAGAGGGCTTCCGCCACCCCAACCGTTCGGGTCAATCCAGTAGCCAATCCCCATCAGGATCGCGGCGGCAGGCAATACCGCTACCGGCACCATCAGGGCACGGCCGATCTTTTGTAAATAACCGAGAATGTTCACGGTTCCTCTCCTTAGTTGGTGTTTTTCTAGAAATTAAGTGCTTATCACGTTCGACGCATAAGCCATCAAGGCTTGATTGGCAGTCTATGTGTTTTATTTCGCTGCGCAAATTAATAAACCAGCTTTCGTGATCATTATCACTCAACAGAGATAAAGGTAGCCGATAGATGTGGCTTAGTTCGCAATCTTTATTTACGCTATAAAACAACTTGAATCCGTGTCTGGTCCCTTGCCGTCACTCCCTGTGCGGCAACCGTACTGAGGTATATAGAATGCGCCTGATCCCGTTGAAGTCTGCCAGCCAGGTGGGTCTCTGGTCTGCCCGTTACATCGTTGACCGCATCAATGCGTTCAAACCCACTGCCGAGCGCCCCTTCGTGCTGGGTCTGCCCACTGGCGGCACCCCGCTCAACACCTACAAGCGCCTGATTGAGCTGCATAAAGCCGGCGAGGTGAGCTTCCAGAACGTGGTCACCTTCAACATGGACGAGTATGTGGGGCTGCCCAAGGAACATCCGGAGAGCTACCACAGCTTCATGCACAACAACTTCTTCAATCACGTTGACATTCGCCCGGAAAACATCAACATCCTCAATGGCAACGCCGAGGATCTGGTGGCCGAGTGCCAGCGTTACGAAGACAAGATCAAGTCCTACGGCAAGATCCACCTGTTCATGGGCGGCGTCGGCAATGACGGCCACATCGCCTTCAACGAACCGGCCTCTTCCCTGGCTTCCCGTACCCGGGTCAAGACCCTGACCGAAGACACCCGCATCGCCAACTCCCGCTTCTTTGGCGGCGACATGGAGCAGGTGCCCAAGCTGGCCCTGACCGTGGGTGTCGGCACCCTGATGGACGCCGAAGAGATCCTGATCCTGGTGGTCGGTCACGCCAAGGCCCAGGCCCTGCAGGCCACCGTGGAGGGCAGCGTCAACCACATGTGGACCATCTCCACCCTGCAACTGCATCCGAAAGGGATTGTGGTGTGCGACGAACCTTCCACCATGGAGTTGAAGGTCAAGACGGTGCGCTACTTCCAGCAACTGGAAGCCGACAACATCAAGCACCTCTGAGGAGCTCCCATGTACGCTCTGACTAATTGCACTCTCTACACCGGCAGCTGCGTGCTGACCGGTTATGGCGTGGTCATCGATGGCGACAAGATTGTCGCCATCTCCCGCCAGGCAGAACTGCCAGCCGGCATCGAGCAGATTGACCTCCAGGGCGCCAACCTCAGCGCCGGCTTCATCGACGTCCAGCTCAACGGCTGCGGTGGCGTCATGTTCAACGGTCACATCACCACGGACACCCTGGCCACCATGCAGGCGGCCAACCTGAAATCCGGGACCACCAGCTTCCTGCCGACCCTGATCACCAGCCCGGATGCGGACATGAAGCAGGCCGTCGCCGTCACCCGCGACTACATGGCCGCCCACCCCAACGAGGTGCTTGGCGTCCATCTGGAAGGGCCCTACACCAACCTCAAGCGCAAGGGGATCCACCCGGCCGAACAGATCCGCCAGCCCGCCGACGAGATGATCGACTTCTTCTGCGACAACGCGGACGCCATCGCCAAGATCACCCTGGCACCCGAGCGCAACAAGCCCGAACACATCCGCCGTCTGGTGGAAGCCGGCATCCTGGTCTCCGCCGGCCACACCGCCGCCAACTACGACCAGGCCATGGCGGGCTTTGACAACGGCATGCGCTTTGCCACCCACCTCTACAACGCCATGACTCCGACCCTGAACGGTCGCGAGCCCGGCGTGGTCGGTGCCATCTACGATCGCAAGGATGTCTATGCGGGCATCATCGTCGACGGCCACCACGTACACTGGGCCAACGTGCGCCTGGCGCACAGGATGCTGGGGGAGCGGCTGGTGCTGGTCACCGATGCCACCGCGGCGGCAGGTGCACCGGAAGGCTTTGAGAAATTTGATTTTTGCGGCGCAACCGTCTATTTCCGCGATGGTCAGTGCGTCGATGAGAATGGTACACTCGGCGGCTCCGCCCTCACCATGATCGAAGGGGTGGAAAATCTGGTCAAACAGGTCGGATTGCCGCTCGACGAAGCACTGAGAATGGCCACCCTTTACCCCGCTCGCGCCATTGGATGGGACTCGCGTCTCGGTAGTATCCAGGTCGGAAAAATTGCCAACCTCACCGTCTTTGATCAGGCCTTCGCGGTCTGCGGGACCGTGGTTAACGGACACTACACAACACAGTGACACTATGACTGGCGGACAAATAGCAAACGTAGATCTTATCAAGCAGGTAAACAGTGCGGTCGTCTATCGCCTCATTGACCTGCAGGGGCCCATCTCGCGGGTCAAAATTGCCGAGTTGAGTCAGCTGGCCCCGGCCAGCGTGACCAAGATAACCCGGCAACTGATCGAGCACGGTCTCATCAGGGAAACCTCGCCGCAAGCCTCCACTGGCGGGCGCCGCGCCATCTCCCTGACCACCATCAAGCATCGCTTCCAGTTTGTGTCCGCCAAGCTGGGTCGCGGCTACCTGCAGCTCTCCCTGTATGACCTCGACGGCAAGGAGCTCGATCAGCACATCACCCAGGTGACCGAGATCGAGCAGCAACCCGTGGTGGACATGCTGCTGCGGGAGATTGGCGCCTTCATCGACGCCAATCAGGATCGCAGCCGCAACCTCATCAGCATCGCGCTGACCATGCCGGGTCTGGTCAACCCCGAATCCGGCATGGTCATCTACACCCCCACCTACCAGATCCGCAACCTGGGGCTCGCCAAGCTCCTGGAGCACCACTTCAACCTCCCCTGCTACGTGGGCAACGACACCCGTTCGCTGGCGCTGGCCGAACACTTCTTCGGCGAGTCCCGCGACTGCATGGACTCCATCCTGGTGAGTGTCCACCAGGGGACGGGCTCTGGCATCATCACCAAGGGCAAGGTGTTTCTCGGCCAGAACCGCAACGTCGGCGAAATAGGCCACATCCAGGTCGAACCCCTTGGCAAGCGCTGCCACTGCGGCAACTTCGGCTGCCTCGAGACCATCGCCTCCAACGAGGCCATCGTCGACAAGGTGAAGGAGCTCATCAGCCGGGGTCACCTGAGTTCGCTGCAAGAGAAGCACATCACCATCCAGGAGGTGTGCAAGGCGGCGGTGGCCGGTGACGAGCTGGCCCGCAGCGTGATCGAGAACGTGGGGGAGCACCTGGGGCGCGCCATCGCCATCACGGTCAACCTGTTCAACCCCCAGAAGGTGCTCATCGCCGGTGAAATCACCGCCGCCGAAGAGATCCTGATCCCGGCCATCCGCCGCTGTGTCGAGCACCAGTCTCTGCCAAGTTTCCATCGCGGCCTGCCCATCGTGAAGGCGCGCTTCCAGAACCAGCCCACCATCGGCGGCTTCGCCCTGGTCAAGCGCTCCCTGCTGGAAGGGGATCTGTTGCAGATCATCATGGAGCAAAAGTAAGGCCTACCCCTTCGGATACGAAAACGGCAGCCGGTGGCTGCCGTTTTTTTATGGTCTGTTTTCGCCGGTTCACCCCGCCCGGCACGGTTTGAAGAGATCCAGCTTGCCGTCATACACCTGGGTCTGCACGTCCATGATGCCGAGCATGGTGCGGGGCAACAGGTCGTCGTGCCGCTCAACCGCTCGGGCCCATTTACCCCGCCCGGCACGGTTTGAACAGATCCAGCTTGCCGTCATAGACCTGGGTCTGCACATCCATGATGCCGAGCATGGAGTGGAACAGGTTGTCGTGGGAGAAGCGCTTGCTGGCTGCCTCCTGTTGCAGGCAATCCAGATTGAGCTGACGGTCCGCCTGCAACTGGGGAGAGAACCAGGTCAGGAACGGCACCCGGGTCTGATCGTCCGGTGCGAACTTGTAGGGGGTGCCGTGCAGATAGAGCCCCATGGCGCCGAGGGATTCGCCGTGATCCGACAGATAGACCAGCCCCACGTTGTACTGGCTCTCCAGGCTCTTGAGCTTGTCGATGAGCTGGGCCAGCACCTTGTCGGTGTAGCGGATGGTGTTGTCATAGGTGTTCACCAGCTCTTCGTTGCTGCAGTTCTCGATGTCGCTGCGCGGGCAGTCCGGCAGGAAGACACGATCGGCGGCCGGGTAGCGGCGATAGTAGGTCGGACCGTGGCTGCCCATCAGGTGGAAGGCCACCAGCTTGCTGCCCTGCTTGCCCTGCATGTCGGCGATCTGCTGATCCAGCCCCTGCAACAGCACCTCGTCATGACAGGCATTGCCGGAGCAGTATGCGGGGAATGCCTTGGGCTCAATCTCGATGGTGGGGACGTTTTTGCACACCCCCTTGCAGCCGCCGTCGTTTTCCTTCCAGAGCACCGAGATCCCGGCATGTTGCAGCACGTCCAGCAAGCCATCCTGGGACTGGGCCCTGGCCTCGTCATAGCCACGCCGGGTCATGTTCGAGAACATGCAGGGCACGGAGAGCGCAGTGGCGGTGCCGCAGGAGCGCACGTTCCTGAACGAGACGACATTGGCCTCCTTCTCGGTGAAGCCGTTGGTCTCCTTCTTGTAGCCGTTGAGGGAGTAGTTCTGGCTGCGGGCCGTCTCCCCCACCACCAGGAACATCAGGGTCGGCTTCTCATGCTGGCCGATCACCCTGGCATCGGTGCCGATCTGCTGGTAGGGAATGGGAGTGGCGAAGACCACATCCCGGGCGTACTTGTAGAGCCCGTGCACATAGTTGGCGGGCACTATCTCCTTGCCGAGGGACTTGTTGTTGCGCCCGACCGAGGCGTAATCCTGGTAATAGAGGGCGGCAGCCCCCATCAGAAACAGCAAGGAGAGGGCGATGGAACCGAGGCGCAGACCCAGCCCCTTGTACCAGGGACGGGGATACTCAATCTTCACCCACAACAGAACCAGCACCGGCAGCAGGCCGGTCAGCAGGAACCAGAGCACCACGGAGCCGTTGAGGTAGGAGCCCGCCTCCCCGCTGTTGGTCTCGATGATGTTCTGCATCATGCCCATGTCGAAGATCACCCCGTACTTGAGCATGGCGTAGCTGACCAGGGAGCCGGTCAGGATGAGCAAGGCGAAAAAGGGCTTGAGCAGATAACGGAAGGTAAAGGGCAGGAACACCGCGTTGAGGGCCGCCACCAGTACCAGGGGAATGGAGAGGACAAACCCCGCCTTGACGTGTTCAAGGGCGCTGAGAATGCGATAAAAGTGCAGGAAAATGGGCCAGTTGAAGACCAGTGCAAACAGCAGCACCAGCAACAGATTGACCTTCATCACTCCCAGAGTGAGACGCATAGAGAGACTCCGACAAACCAGTGGAACTAACAACCTGCCAGCAGGCTTCGTGGTGACCATCCCGGCGCTCGGCCCTGGAAAAACAGGACAAGAGCCAGGGAGGTCCAGATACGGGGTCATCCTAGGACGGCAAACTTAAGCGAACATTAAGAGAGGAAATCGAACCACAAGGGGAGGTGCTCGGTCTGGCAACATAAAAAACGGCAGCCCGGGCTGCCGTTTTTGCGAAGGTGAACAAGGTGTCGCACCTGTGTGTTCGCGAACCTGAACAGGGTCACGAGAGACAATGACAGGGTCGCGGCAATCTCGTCGGAGCCGGGGAAGAGGACCGTTGTGGTCGCCCTCCCCTTGCCCTGGGGGATCACAGGGTCGCGGCGATCTCATCGGAGCCAGGGAAGAGGACCGTTGTGGTCGCCCTCCCCTTTGCCCTGAGGGATCACAGGGTCGCGGCAATCTCGTCGGAGCAGGGGGAGAGGACCGTTGTGATCGCCCTCCCCTTTGCTCTGGGGGATCACAGGGTCGCGGCAATCTCGTCGGAGCCGGGGAAGAGGACCGTTGTGGTCGCCCTCCCCTTGCCCTGGGGGATCACAGGGTCGCGGCGATCTCGTCGGAGATGGAGCCGTTGTGGTACACCTCCTGCACGTCGTCCAGATCTTCCAGCATGTCGATGAGGCGCATCAGCTTGGGCGCGGTCTCGGCATCCAGTTCCGCCTCGGTGGAGGGGATCATGGTCACTTCGGCGCTCTCGGGCTTGAAGCCGGCGGCTTCCAGACCGTCCAGCACGGTGCCGAAGTCGTTCGGGGTGGTGTAGACCTCGATGGTGCCATCTTCTTCGGTCACCACGTCGTCGGCACCGGCTTCCAGCGCGGCGTCCATCAGAGCGTCTTCATCGGCGCCCACGAAGGTCAGCACCCCCTTCTTGGTGAACAGATAGGCCACGGAGCCGTCGGTCCCCAGGTTGCCGCCGCACTTGCTGAAGGCGTGACGCACTTCGGCCACGGTACGGTTGCGGTTGTCGGTCAGGCACTCCACCATGACGGCGGAACCGGCCGGGCCGTACCCTTCGTACACGATGGTCTCGAGCTGCTCGCCGTCACCGCCGCCGGCCCCACGGGCGATGGCGCGGTTGATGGTGTCGCGGGTCATGTTGCTGGTCAGGGCTGCCGCCACCGCTGCACGCAGGCGGGGGTTGTTGGCAGGATCGGCATCACCCAGACGCGCGGAGGTGGTGATTTCGCGGATCAGCTTGGTGAAGATCTTGCCGCGCTTGGCGTCTTGCGCCGCCTTGCGGTGTTTGATGTTGGCCCATTTACTGTGACCTGCCATAGGGACTCTCCGTTATAGTTGGAAATTTCAGTAACACTGGTTGCGCCCAGGGGGAAACGGGAAAGGCCGCATCGCTGCGGCCTTTGTTGCCGATAACGGCTTATTCGTCACCCTTGACGGTGGTCGCAATCGCCAGCTCGCCCAGTTGGGCCGGGTTGGCAAAGCTCGGGGCGTCTGTCATCAGACAGGCGGCCGCCGTGGTTTTCGGGAAGGCGATGACATCCCGGATGTTGTCGGTGCCGGTCAGCAGCATGCTGAGGCGGTCCAGACCGAAGGCCAGGCCGGCGTGGGGCGGGGTGCCGTATTTCAGGGCATCCAGCAGGAAGCCGAACTTCAGGCGCTGCTCGTCCGGGGTGATCCCCAGGATGTCGAACACGGTGGACTGCATCTCGCTGTTGTGGATACGCACAGAGCCGCCACCCACTTCGTAACCGTTGATCACCATGTCGTAGGCGTTGGCGTAAGCGCCCACCGGGTTCGCTTTCAGCTCGGCCGGGCCCAGGTTGCTCGGGGCGGTGAAGGGGTGGTGCATGGCCGCCAGGCCGCCTTCGCCATCTTCTTCGAACATGGGGAAGTCGATGACCCACAGGGGCTTCCAGACGTTCTCCACCAGACCCAGATCGCGGCCCACCTTCAGGCGCAGGGCGCCCATGGCATCGCACACCACTTTCTTGGAGTCGGCGCCGAAGAAGATGATGTCGCCATCCATCGCGCCGGTGCGGGCCAGGATCTCGCGCACGATGGCGTCAGAGAGGAACTTGGCCACCGGGGACTGCACCCCTTCGAGGCCGCTCCCGGCTTCGTTGACCTTCATCCAGGCCAGGCCCTTGGCACCGTAGATGCCGACGAACTTGGTGTACTCGTCGATCTGCTTGCGAGACAGCTCCGCGCCGCCCGGTACCTTCAGGGCCGCCACACGGCCTTTCGGATCCTTGGCAGGACCGGCGAACACGGCGAACTCCACCTCGGTCAAGAGATCTGCCACGTCCACCAGCTCCATCGGCAGGCGCAGGTCCGGCTTGTCGGAGCCGAAGCGGCGCATGGCTTCGTCGAAGGTCATGATGGGGAAGTCACCCAGGTCCACGTTCAGGATGTGCAGCCAGAGCTTGCGGATCATCTCTTCCATGATTTCACGCACCTGGGGCGCGGTCATGAAGGAGGTCTCCACGTCGATCTGGGTGAATTCCGGCTGGCGGTCGGCACGCAGGTCTTCGTCGCGGAAGCACTTGACGATCTGGTAGTAGCGGTCGAAGCCGGACATCATCAGCAACTGCTTGAACAGCTGGGGGGACTGCGGCAGGGCGTAGAACTTGCCCTTGTGCACGCGGCTCGGCACCAGGTAGTCACGGGCCCCTTCCGGGGTCGCCTTGGTCAGCATCGGGGTCTCGATGTCGAGGAAGCCGTGCTCGTCCATGAAGCGGCGCACGAAGGCACTGGCCTTGGCACGGGTCTTCAGGTACTTGGCCATCTCGGGACGACGCAGGTCCAGGTAGCGGTACTTGAGGCTCACCTCTTCGCTGTTGACCTGGTTGAAGTCAAGGGGCAGCGGCTCGGCACGGTTGATGATGGTCAGCTCGTGGGCGAACACCTCGATGGCACCGGTGGCCATGTCGCTGTTGCGCTGGGAGTCGGGGCGGGTACGCACCACGCCGGTCACCTGGATGCAGAACTCGCCGCGCAGCTCGGAGGCCAGGGCAAAGGCGTCCGGCTTGTCCGGATCGAAGAACACCTGCACGATGCCCTCGCGGTCGCGCATGTCGATAAAGATGAGGCCGCCGAGATCACGACGACGATGGACCCAACCGCACAATGTAATGGTCTGCCCGGCATGGGCCTCATTGACCTGTCCGCAATAGATAGAGCGCATGGACTTCTTCCTTCGAAATGGTAGAGAGACGGTTCATCCTGGGTCGCCGGGCACGACTGGCAAGCACCGTCTGTCTCACAGCTGGCCAGATCCTGCTTCTTGCCCGGTTTGAAATCTGTCTCGGGTCATCCGGCTCCCCGAGCCGGATTCTTGCCGCCGTCCCAGGCATGCCCCCGCTCCCGACCGGGATGACGAGTGGGCGCCGGGGTATCGGCTGGCGTCGTTGTCTGGCCACTGCCGGGCCGCGATCATCGTCACCCGGGGGCTCGGTCGCGCGCATTACGACAATGTGGCAAACAAAAGGGTTGGCATTATAGAGGAAAACCTCCATTTGGGTAAAATGGCCCGCAGCCCCCTTTACCCTGTTTTTTGTTGTTCTGGCGCAAAAAGGAGGGCAAAAGTGCGCCAACCTGCCGACAGGAACCATCATGAGCCTCTATTTGGGCCTGCCCCAGTGGTCACACCCGGCCTGGCCCGGCCAGTTGCTGGGGATGAATGCCAGGCCCGCCGAGCACCTCGCCGACTATGCCCGGGTGTTCAACTCCGTGGAGGGCAACACCACCTTCTACGCCTCGCCAACCCCGGAGACGGTGCAGCGCTGGGCCGATGCGGTCCCCGACCACTTTCGCTTCAGCTTCAAGTTTCCCAAGGAGATCAGCCACCAGAGCGATCTGGTGAGCGCGGACAAACAGGTGACGGCCTTCATCCGCCTGCTGGCCCCCCTGCATGACAAGCTGGGGCTGCTCAAGCTGCAACTGCCCGCTCTTCTCGGTGCCCGCCACCACGGCCGCCATGATCGATGCCCAGGGCAAGAAACCCAGGTTGCCGGTCCATCTGCTGGCCACGGGGGGTGCCCCGGTGGTGCGCCTGATTGGTTTGCCTCAAATCGAGGACAATCATCCATTTTTGCCACCATGGTTGCCACATTGGAAACAATGGCTCCAGGAGGGCAAGGATCTCTACCTCTTTGTTCACACCGCCGACAATGCCCGGGCCCCCGAACTCGCACGGCAGATCAGCCGCCTGCTCGGCCAGGAGATGGCCCCCTGGCCGGGAGAAAACGATCGCGCCCGCCAGGGGGTGCTGCCCTTTTGAGCGGCCCCCTCCCCGCCCCTTCTCCATCCCCAAAAAAAGCCGCTTTTTTTGTGGTCCCACCGGGGTTGGCGTCAAGACAAACGCCCGCCTTTCCTCTACACTAGCGCCCCAAGTAAGGTCCCGGGCCTGGGTGCATGGCAATGCGTTGCCCACCCCAGCCCGGCACCCTGAGGGCCCGGACCATGGCCCGTTGCGAACAGGGGCAGCCCGAAGGATCCCGGAGCAAGCCACCCCGTTCGTCAACCGGTGACGACGCCATTTCGATGCCCGTCCACCCAAGATTCAATTGAATAAAACAGCCGCCCACCACACCGGCTGTCAGGTTGCGTCAGCATGCACGATCAGATTTTTGCCGCCCCCATTGCCCGTCTGGGAGACTTCTGCTTTGACGAGCAGGTCGTCGACGTCTTCCCCGACATGATCCAGCGCTCGGTGCCCGGTTACAGCAACATCATCTCCGCCATCGGCATGATGGCCGCCCGCTACGCCCAGCCCCAGAGCCGCCTCTACGATCTCGGCTGCTCCCTCGGCGCCGCGACCCAGGCCATGCGCCGCCACGTCACCCAGCCCGGCTGCCAGATCACGGCGGTGGATCTCTCCCACCCCATGATCGAGCGGGCCCGCGCTCACCTCTCGGGCTTCAAGTCCGAGGTGCCGGTGGAGCTGGTGGAGGCGGACATCTGCGACATCCCCATCGAGAACGCCTCCGTAGTGGTGCTCAACTTCACCCTGCAGTTCGTCGCCCCCGAGAAGCGGGCCGCCCTCATCGCGCGCATCTTTGACGGCCTGCGCCCCGGCGGCATCCTCATCCTGAGCGAGAAGTTCCGCTTCGATGACGAGCAGGTCAACGAGCTGCTCATCGACTTGCACCTCGACTTCAAGCGGGCCAACGGCTACAGCGAGCTGGAAATCAGCCAGAAGCGCACCGCCCTTGAGAACGTGATGCGCACCGACACCCTGGCGGTCCATCAGGCGCGCCTGCGGGACGCCGGCTTCACCCACCTGGACCTCTGGTTCCAGTGCTTCAACTTCGGCTCCATGATTGCCATCAAAGCCAGCGACACCAACTAAGCCATGATCGATTTCGCCCATTTTTATCAACTGATCGCCAAGAACAGGTTGAGCCACTGGCTGCACACCCTGCCCGCCCAGCTGCACGCCTGGCAGCACGACAACCTGCACGGGGATCTGCCGCGCTGGAACCGCGCCCTCGCCAAGCTGCCCGTCGTGGCCCCCGGCCGGATCGAGCTCAAAGAGCGGGTCGCCATCGGCGGCTCCGATAGCCTGGGAGAGGGTGAGCGCAAGAAGACCGAGAGCCTGTTGCGCCAGCTCATGCCCTGGCGCAAGGGCCCCTTCCATGTGCACGGCATCCACATCGACACCGAGTGGCGCTCCGACTGGAAGTGGGATCGGGTGCTGCCCCACATCAGCCCGCTCCAGGGCCGCTACGTGCTGGACGTGGGCTGCGGCAGCGGCTACCACCTCTGGCGCATGGTGGGGGAAGGGGCGAAACTGGCGGTCGGCATCGACCCGAGCCCGCTGTTCCTCTGCCAGTTCGAAGCCATTCGCCACTTCATGGACAACGACCAGCGCGCCCACCTGCTGCCGCTCGGTATCCAGGAGCTGCCGGAGCTGCGCGCCTTTGACACCGTCTTCTCCATGGGGGTGCTCTATCATCGCAAGTCCCCCATCGAGCACATCGAGCAGTTGCGCAACCAGCTCAAAGACGATGGGGAGCTGGTGCTCGAGACCCTGGTGGTGGACGGCGACGAAAACCAGGTGCTGATGCCCTCCGATCGCTACGGCAAGATGCGCAACGTCTGGTTCCTCCCCTCGAGCGCGGCCCTCACACGCTGGGTCGAGCGCTGCGGGTTCACCGATGTGCGCATCGTCGACGAGAATATGACCAGCACCGACGAACAGCGTCGTACCGACTGGATGATTAACGAGTCCCTGAGTGACTATCTGGATCCACACAATCCTGCACTCACGGTCGAAGGATACCCGGCACCCAAACGTGCCGTACTGATCGCCAGAAAGGCCAAAGACTAGCCGATGGCGGCTGTGGAAGTTACACTGACCCAATTCCAGGAAGCACAGTTAAATGAATGACATGAAAAGCAAATTAAAAGGAATGACCCTGCTCTCCCTGCTCAGTCTCGGCGGGTGTGTCAGTATGGAAAAAGCCCCCCCGGCCCCGACCCTGACGCTGGCCGAGCTGCGCAACGAGATCTCGTTGAGCGAGCAACGTCTGCAAACATCCATGGAACAGCAACAGAAGCAGTATGTGCAGCAACAGCACCTGCTGGTTCAGCTCAACACCGATGTCACCAACATGAAAGAGTCCGTGAAGAAAGTCGACAGCAAGCTGGCTACCCTGCCTCCCGAGCCGCCCAAGGCCATGCCCATTCCCACCGAGAAGTGCCCGGCGCCGAGCCAGGGCCACACCGTCGATGGCAAGCTGCTGGTGGGTGAAGCGGAGTGGATCTGGGTTGACGCCGCCAACGACGCCTTCCAGGCCCGGGTCGACACCGGCGCCACCACCTCCTCCATCAGCGCCCAGGAGATCACCATCTTCGAGCGCAACGGCAAGAACTGGGTGCGCTTCTTCCTGAGCCACCAGGAGATGGACGACAAGATCCAGATTGAAGCGCCCCTGGTGCGTCACGTGCGGGTCCGTCAGGCTTCCGCCGACGATCTCGACCGTCGCCCCGTGGTCCGCCTCGCCGTGCGCATCGGCGACATGACCGAGAAGGCCGAATTTACCCTGAAGGACCGCAGCGACATGACCTTCCCCGTGCTGCTGGGCCGTGAATTCCTCAAAGACATCGCCGTGGTCGACGTGGCCCGCGAATATATCCAACCCAAACCCAAGCTCAAGGATGTGAAATAATCCATGGTTTCCCGTAAGCCGTTCTATCTGCTGGTCGCCCTGCTCTACATCGTCGGCCTGGGGATGACCTTCTATCATCACATCGCGCTGGACGTCCCGCTCACGCCGGGTGAAAAGCGCCAGATCTGGTCCATCGAAGCCAAGCTCGAGTTCGAGGCCACCGGCGAGCCGGTGATCGCCTCCCTGGCCATTCCGGGCACCCAGCCCGGCTTCACCCTGATGAACGAGAACGCCGCGAGCCCGGGCTATGGCCTGTCGTTCGTGGAAAAAGACGGGGATGCCCGCGCCGAGTGGTCCATCCGCACCGCCTCCGGCCGTCAGGAGCTCTACTACCGGGTCGACATGATGGCCGATGCCCATGCCAAGCCCGCCGCCAACCCGCAGCCGCCCGCCATCGAGAAGCAGATCGAGAGCGAGCCCTACGCCACGGCCATGAAGCAGATCCTGGAGCGCGCCCAGGAGCGCTCCGCCGACGGCTACACCCTGACCCGCGAGATCATCAAGGAGATCGAGAAGCAGGAACAGAACGCCGAGCTGCTCAAGTCCCACAAGAGCCGCGCCAATCTGATTGCCGAGCTGCTCAACAACGCGGACGTCCCGGCCCGGGTGGTTCACGCCCTCAGTCTGGAAGATGGCCGCCGCCGTCAGGAGCTGGTGGATTACCTGCAGGTCTTCAACAGCCCGACCGACTACAAGCTGTTCAACCCGCAAAGCGGTGAACAGGGTCAACCGGCCAACCTGCTGCTGTGGGAGTACAACTCCGGCGCCCTCCTGGACGTCACCGGCGGTCACAACTCCCGCGTCACCTTCTCGATGATCGAGCAGGAGCAACCGGTCAACGTGGCCCTGGCCCAGAAGTTCGAAAAATCCGAGATGATGAACTTCTCCATCCACAGCCTGCCCCTGGAAGAGCAAGCCCTGTTCAAGGGTCTGCTGCTCATCCCCATCGGCGTGCTGATGGTGGTGTTCCTGCGGGTCATCGTGGGGATCAAGACCTCCGGCACCTTCATGCCGGTGCTGATCGCGGTCGCCTTCATCCAGACCTCGCTGGTCACCGGCCTCATCGGCTTCCTGCTGATCGTCGGCACCGGCCTGGTGATCCGTTCCTACCTCTCGAGGCTGAACCTGCTGCTGGTCGCCCGAATATCGGCGATCATCATCATGGTGATCTCGATGATCGGCATCTTCTCGGCGTTCGCCTTCAAGCTGGGGTTGACCGACGGCATGAAGATCACCTTCTTCCCGATGATCATCCTCTCCTGGACCATCGAGCGCATGTCCATCCTGTGGGAAGAAGAGGGTCCCAAAGAGGTGTTCCGCCAGGGCGGCGGCTCCCTGCTGGTGGCGGTCATCGCCTACCTGGCCATGGACAACGAGCTCATTCGTCACCTCACCTTCAACTTCCTCGGCCTGCAGCTGGTGCTGATGGCGACCGTGCTGTTGATGGGTAACTACACCGGCTACAAGCTGAGCGAGCTCAAGCGCTTCAAGCCGCTGGTGGACGAGATGAAGTCTGGTGCCACCCCGGGTAAGGACAAGTAACAGATGTGGTTCTGGCAGAAATACACCAGTCCGTGGAGCCTGTCCCAGGCAGGCATCCTCGGCATGAACAAGCGCAACCACTCCTACATCAGCCGCTACAACCCGCGCCGCCTCTATCCGCTGGTGGATGACAAGCTCAAGACCAAGCGCATCGCGCTGGATGCGGGGGTGACGGTGCCTGAACTCATCGGCACCATCCGCGAGCAGCACGACGTGACTCGCATCACCGCGCTGGTGAAGGACTGGCCGGGCTTCTGCATCAAGCCGGCCCGCGGCTCCGGCGGCAAGGGGATCCTGGTGATCCTGCGCCAGGAGGATGGCCTCTTCTACAAGCCCAACGGCAGCGCCGCCAACGGCCAGGATCTGGAGCGCCATGTCTCCAACATCCTGGCGGGGCTCTATTCCCTCGGCGGCAAGCCCGACGTGGCGCTGGTGGAAGGGCTCATCAACTTCGACGACGTGTTCGACGGCTACTCCTTCGAAGGGGTCCCCGATGCCCGGGTGATCATCTTCAAGGGGTTCCCGGTGATGGCCATGATGCGCCTCTCCACCTCGGCTTCCGATGGCAAGGCGAACCTGCACCAGGGCGCCGTGGGGGTGGGCCTGTGCCTGCGCACCGGCCGCGCCCTGCGGGCGGTGCAGTTTGGCAACCCGCTGCGCCACCACCCGGACACCGGCCTGGATCTCTACGATCTGAAGGTGCCTCACTGGGACACCCTGCTCAACCTGGCGGCCTCCTGCTACGAGATGTCCGGTCTTGGCTACATCGGGACCGACATGGTGCTGGACAAGTTCCGCGGCCCCATGCTGCTGGAGCTCAACGCCCGTCCGGGCCTTGCCATCCAGATCGCCAACGGTCGCGGCCTGGTGCCCAACCTCAAGACCATCGAGAAGCTGGGTCAGGTCAAGATGAACGTGGAGCAGCGGGTCAACTTCGCCAAGGATCACTTCGGTATCTTCGACGAATAGTCCGCCCCCCTTCTGCAAAAACGCGCCCACCGGCGCGTTTTTTTATGGCCGCTCCTGCGCGCAGGGCGCCTCGCCCGAAGGCCGATCCCCGTCACATCCCATGGCGGCGCCCCTTCAATGGCGCGGCACAAGGGGATAAGCTCCTGACCAATGAGGGGTGACCAGCTCATCGGCGCAGGCCACCCCATGTGCGTGAGGCAGTGCGCCTGCCAGGGGGCACCGATTTGTCGACGACAACGGGGCTTCTCGATGGTAGATTAATCAAATCAAATAGATAGCATCGATCGGGTTTCTCCTATGCAACGTTGGCCCAGCCTGAAGCAGCTCCAGTATCTGGTCGCTCTGGACGAGCACAAGAATTTCAACCGCGCCGCCAAGGCCTGCCATGTCAGCCAGTCGACCCTGAGTACCGGGATCCAGACCCTGGAGGACATGATGAACCTGCAACTGGTAGAGCGGGATCACAAGAGCTTCATCATGACGCCGGTCGGCATGGAAATCGTGGCGCGGGCGCGCAACCTGCTCTCCGATGCCCGGGACCTGATGGAGCTGGGGCAGCAGCAGGGGGGCGTCATGCACGGCACGGTGCGCCTGGGCTGCATCCCCACCATCGCCCCCTTCCTGCTGAGCAAGCTGCTGCAGGTGTGCGGTAAGGCCTATCCGGATCTGGAGCTGCTGCTGCGGGAAGACACCACCACCAATCTGCTCAAGCAGCTGGAGCAGGGGCAGCTCGATCTGCTGATCCTGGCGCTGCCGGTGGAGATCGGCGGCTTCCACAGCAAAACCGTCGGCCAGGATCCCTTCCACATGGTGATGCCCTCCCACATGGCTGCGGGCCTGCACATGCCGTTCGACTACAAGGAGCTGCCCAACCAGAGCATCTTCCTGCTGGAGCGGGAGCACTGC
This sequence comes from Aeromonas sp. R5-1, assembly GCF_040908265.1. Lineage (NCBI taxonomy): Bacteria > Pseudomonadati > Pseudomonadota > Gammaproteobacteria > Aeromonadales > Aeromonadaceae > Aeromonas > Aeromonas sp. R5-1. The sequence continues at coordinate 84,669 of NZ_JBFODJ010000110.1, read as the reverse complement.
CTGACGGAGCACGCGGTGAGCGCCTGTCGGCTGCGGGACAAGAGCAAGATCAACCCGTTCGCCGCCACCAGCCTGCACACCCTGGTGCAGATGGTGGGGGCCGGTCTTGGCACCACCTTCCTGCCCCAGATGGCCATAGATGCGGGCATCCTCGACAACACGGACCTGGTGGCCATCCCCCTGCCCGGGGAGAAACCCTATCGGGAGATAGGCCTGGTGTGGCGCCCCAGCACCACGCGGGTGCAGACCTTCTACAAGATTGCCGAGTTGCTGACGCCGCTCATTACCCCCAAACCGGCGGGGTGATCCAGTGGTTGCCCCCACAGGCGGCCACTCGTCAATGCCGTTGTCATTCAGGTTCCAGGCAGGATCATCGTCTATGATGAACCCCGTGCCCTATCAAGGAGTTGAGATGTTTCGCACCTTGCTGCTGCCCCTGCTGGCCCTGCTTCTCGCCGCCTGCTCCAGCACGCCGGAGCCTCCCCCTCCCGTGCGCCAGAGCGGCGCATTCGACAACTTCTATCAGCAGTGGCGCGGCGTGCCCTATCGCATGGGCGGTACCAGCCGCGCCGGTCTCGACTGCTCCGCCTTCACCCAGCTCGCCTACAGCCAGGTCCTGGGCTTCACCCTGCCCCGCACCACGGAATCCCAGGCGAGCCTCGGCCGCCCGGTGGACAGATACCGTCTCCAGCACGGGGACCTGGTCTTCTTCAAGACCGGCTGGCAGCAGTACCACGTCGGGGTCTACACCGGGGCAGGTGAGTTCATCCACGCCTCCACCAGCAAGGGCGTGATCCGCTCGCGCCTCGACAACGTCTACTGGAACAGCCGCTACTGGCAGGCCCGCAGGCTGGTCCAGTAGGTGTGACCCCCAACATGAAAAGGCCCCGAGGGGCCTTTTCATGTTGTTGTCGGGTCAGTGCTTGCGGTGCCAGCGGGGCGAGGTGGCACGCTCCCCCCAGGGGGTCATGCAGGGCAGCAGGGCCCCCTCGATGACGCCCTCATGGCTCGCCAGCGCCAGGGCAATCTTTTCGTGGAGCAGGCGCAGCAGGTTCTTCTCCTGGCCCGCCAGGGAGTGGCCTGCGGCGAAATACTCCTGCTGATGTTGCAGCGCCAGCTTCTGGGCAAACTCATAGGTATTGAAACTGTCCGGCATGCGCGCGATCACGTCATCCAGCCGGGCCAGCAGGCTATGCAATTCCCTGGTCATGTGCGGTTCTCCCTCCGAGTTGGTGACCCACAATTACCCCTTATTAGATAGAAGACCAATCCAGATACCTCAAAAATGGGAGCCCGGACACAGTTCCGGACAACGCCGCCCACTGGCAGCCACCCTCTGCCCCCGCCCGGTTTACAAGTCGGCAACGAATCGCTAGATTTGGACCGACTAATCAGTCGGTCACTTTTCGTGCGGAGCATGCCATGGACACCACCGTCACCCCCGCCTCACCGGACAAGTTCTCCCTCCCCGAGCAACTGCATCGGCTCAGGCAGGCCAGCCAGGCCACCCCCATGCCGGATCTGGCGTCCCGCCTCGCCAGACTTGATGCCCTCAAGCAGGGGCTGCTGCGCCACAAGCAGGCACTGTGTCAGGCCCTGGCCCGGGACTACGGCCAGCGCAGCGATTACGACAGCCTGATCGCCGATGTGCTCCCCTGCGTCATGCAGATCAACTACACCCTGAAACGGCTCAAGGGGTGGATGAAACCGGAGCGCCGTCATTCCGGCCTGCTGCTGGCCCCCGCCAGGGTCGAGGTGCACTATCAGCCCCTCGGCGTGGTCGGCATCATGGTGCCCTGGAATTTCCCGGTGATGCTGAGCCTCGGGCCCCTCATCGGCGCCCTCGCCGCCGGCAACCGCGCCATGATCAAGCTCTCCGAGTTCACCCCTCACACCAACGCCGTGCTGCGCACCCTGCTCGATGAGGCCCTCGGCGGTGACGAGGTGGTGGTCATCGAGGGGGATGCGGGGATCGCGGCCGCTTTCAGCGCCCTCCCCTTCGACCATCTCATCTTCACCGGCTCCACGGCGGTGGGTCGGCTGGTGATGGCCGCGGCCGCCCCCCAGCTCACCCCCCTCACCCTGGAGCTCGGCGGCAAGAGCCCCTGTCTCATCGCCCCCGACATGCCCCTGGCCCTGGCGGTGGAGCGGATGATCTTCGGCAAGAGCCTCAACGCCGGCCAGATCTGCGTGGCCCCCGACTACGTACTGCTGCCGAGGGGGCAGGAGCAGGCCTTCATCGAGGCCTATCAGGCCCATTTTCGCCGCCTCTACCCCAAAGGGCTCGAGAGCCCGGATTATGGCGCCATCATCAACGCTCCCCAGTACGAGCGGCTCACCGCCTGGCTGGAGGAGGCGAGGCAGGCCGGCGCCCAGATCCACCCCTGCGTCACGCCCGCCCGGGATGACGCCACCCGCAGACTGGTGCCCCACCTGCTGACCGAGGTGCCCGGCCACTGCCAGGTGATGCAGCAGGAGATCTTCGGCCCCCTGCTGCCCCTGGTGCCCTATGACGACATCGAGGAAGCCCTGGCCTATGTGGCGGCCCGGCCCCGCCCCCTGGCGCTCTATCTGATGAGCCTGGACGAGACGCTGCAGCGCCGCCTCATCCGGGAGACCCACGCCGGAGGCATGGCCATCAACGAGAGTCTGTTCCAGGTGGCGGCGGACGATGCCCCCTTCGGCGGCATCGGTCCCTCCGGCATGGGCCACTATCACGGCCGCGAGGGGTTTCTCACCTTCTCCAAGGCCAAGACCGTGCTGCGCCGCGGACGCTTCAGCACAGGCTCCCTCATTCACCCCCCCTATCGGCGCTGGTACCAGCGGCTGATGATGGCCCTGTTCCTGCGCTAGGAGGCGAGATGCGAGAGACCATGACCGACAAACGCCGCCAGATCCTGGATGCCGCCCTGGCCCTGTGCGCGGAGGATGGCCTGCAGGGCGCCGCCACCGCCCGCATCGCCAAGGCGGCCGGGGTGGCCAATGGCACCCTGTTTCATCACTTTCCCAGCAAGGAGGTGCTGATCCAGAGCCTCTACCAGGACATCAAGCTGCGCCTTGGCGCCGCCATCACCGAGGCCGATGCCGCCCTGCCGCTCCAGGAGCAGGCCCGCCACTACTGGCACCAGGCCATGGGCTGGATGCAGGCCCACCCCCGTGAGCTCAGGTTCGTGCTGGGCTTTTTCCACTCCCCCCTGCTGGCCCGCCCCCTGCGCAGCCAGATCCTGGCGGAGACCCTGCATTTTCTGCCGAGCCTGCTCGCCCGGGGCCAGGCCAGCGGCGAGCTGATGTCGGCCCCGCCGGCACTGATGCTGGAGGTGTGCCAGGGCCAGTTTCTGGCCTGCGCCTCCCTCTTTGTCGATCAGCCTGAACTGGGAGAAGACCCCCACTGGCAGGAGAGCGCCTTCGCCCTCTTCTGGTCCGCCATCAGCGGAGGTTCCCATGCGCCCTGACGCCCTGCTTGCCACCGGCAGACGCCTCTGGATTGGCAGCCTGCTCTGGATCATCGGCCGCACTCTGTGCCGCGCCGCCCGGGTCGACGAGGCGGTGCGCCGCGAGCTTGCCCCCCTGCCGGACGGCCTCACCATCAGGCTCGAGGTAAACGGCATGACCCGGGGGCTGAGTCTCTACAAGTTCGCGGGGCGCTGGCACTGCGGTGAGGAGGCTGGCAGGGCGCATTCGACCTGTGCCCATGACGGCCCCCACCCCCTGCGGGTGCGCTTCAAGCACCCCGCCGTCGCCTTTCGCGCCCTCAGTTTTCGCCTCGGCATCAACCAGGCCTTTTGCGAAAACCGGCTGCTGGTGGAGGGGGATCTCGACGCGGCCATGCACCTGGTGCGAGCGCTTGAGCAGTTGCAGAGCCTGATCCTGCCCGCCTTCATCGCGCGGCCCCTGCTTCGCCACTACCCGGACCCGCATCGCAAGCTCGCGCGGGCCTGCCACATCTATCTGGGTCTTCTGACCGGTTGAACACGAGGAGAACGGGATGAGCCGTTATTACGATTTTTTCTGCCCGGTCAAGCTGATGGCGGGGGAGCAGGCACTGGAACAGTTGCCGGATGCCCTGAGGGGATTGGGAGCTGGCCGCCCCTTGCTGCTCACCGACAAGGGGGTCAGCGGCAGCGGGCTCGCCACCCTGCTGGCCGATGTGATGGCCGAAGGGGCGTTGCCGGTCGCCGCCATCTGGGACGAGATCCCGGCGGACTCCTCCACCGCCGTGGTGGAGCGGATCGCCCGCCACTACCGGGAGCTGGGCTGTGACAGCCTGCTGGCCCTTGGCGGCGGCTCCGTCATCGACACCGCCAAGGCGGTGAACATACTGGCGACCCTGGGGGGCGAGCGGCTGCTCGACTATGCCGGAGCGGATTGCCTGACCCGTCCCCTCAACCCCCTGGCGGTGGTCCCCACCACGGCGGGGACCGGCTCCGAAGTGACCCTGGTGGCAGTGATCAAGGATGAAGGGAGCGGGCGCAAGGTGCCCTTCACCTCCCCCTTCCTGCTGCCCCGGCTGGCGGTGCTGGATCCCCGCTTCACCCTGGGGCTGCCGCTGCCCATCACCGCCGCCACCGCCATGGATGCCATGACCCACGCCATCGAGGCCTTCATCGGCAACGGCAAGAACCCGGTCAGTGACGCCCTGGCCCTGATGGCGGTGGAGAAGATTGCCACCGCTCTGCCCAGGGTGCTGGCCCACCCGACAGACAAGGGCCTGCGGCTGCAACTGGCGGAGGGCTCCACCTTGGCGGGCATGGCGTTTTCCAACTCCATGGTGGGGCTGGTGCACGCCCTCGGCCACAGTCTGGGGGCGCGCTGCCACCTGCCCCATGGCCTCTGTATGAACCTCTTCCTGCCCACCGTGCTCGACTACAACCGGCCCGGCATCGACCCCGAGCTCGCCCGCCTGCTGCTGCCCCTGGTGGGGCCGGAGCGCTTTGCCGCGACCCCGGCCGAGGGGAGACCCCAGGCCACCATCGAGGCGTTGCAGGCACTGCGCGATACCCTGTGGCAGACGGTCAAGCTGCCCCGCACCCTGCGGGAGGCGGGCCTCACCGACAAGGCGCTGCTGCCCGGGATCCGGGATCTCGCCATCAACGACGGCGCCCTGCTCTACAACCGCAAGGATGCGGACAGGGAACAGTTGCTGGCCCTGCTGGAGCGGGCCTGGGAGTAACGGACCCTTGCCCGTCAGACATCGGGGGTGAAGACCCCGGTGGAGAGATAGCGATCCCCCCGATCGCAGATGATCGCCACCACCACCCCCTGCCCGATCTCCGCCGCCACCCGCAAGGCCCCGGCCACCGCGCCACCCGAGCTGACACCGCAGCAGATCCCCTCCTCCCGCGCCAGGCGGCGCATCATGACGAGGGACTCTTCCAGTGTCACATCCAGCACCCCATCGACCCGCGCAGGCTCGAAGATGGCGGGCCGGTAGGCCTCGGGCCAGCGGCGAATGCCGGGGATCTGGCTCCCCTCGGCCGGTTGCAGGCCGATCACCGCCACCGCCGGGTTCTGCTCCTTGAGGTAGCGGGAGACCCCCATGATGGTGCCCGTGGTGCCCATGGCCGAGACGAAGTGAGTGACCGCCCCGCCGCTCTGGCGCCAGATCTCGGGGCCGGTGGAGCGGTAGTGGGCATCCGGGTTGGCGGGGTTGTTGAACTGATCGAGCACCAGCCCTTCCCCCCGCGCCTGCATGGCCAGGGCGAGGTCTCGCGCCGCTTCCATGCCCTCTTCCACCAGCACCAGCTCGGCGCCGTAGGCCTGCATGGCGTCGCGCCGCTCCTGGCTCATGTTGCTCGGCATGATGAGCCGCATCCGGTAACCCCGGGACGCCGCCACCATGGCCAGCGCGATGCCGGTATTGCCGGAGGTGGCCTCGATGAGCCGGGCTCCTGGCGCTAAGTGACCACTCGCCTCTGCCTGCCTGATGAGGTTCAGCGCCGCCCTGTCCTTGACGGAGCCGGCGGGGTTGTTGCCCTCCAGCTTCACCAGCAGGGTGACGCCGGGATGCGGATTGATGCGGCGCAGCGCCAGCAGCGGGGTGTTGCCTATCAGCTCGTCCAGGGTGGCGAAGGCCATGACGGATCCATCCTCTCTCAATGTTCTATACCTTGCCTTGCGACCATTCGCAGGCCGGCCAGTGTAAGCGAGCCCGCCATGGGCGCAAAGAATGGCGTTGGCAAACCCTGTCCGCCATGTTCTGATCTTCCCATTCACCCAGAGAGGACTCCCGATGAGCGACATCCTTCACCAGGCCGATCAGCAGCAGTTTGTCTGCACCGTGGACGGCAAGCTCTCCCGCCTTGCCTATCGCCGGCTGGACGCCACCACGGTGGACGCCTACAGCACCCAGGTTCCCCCCGAGCTGCGCGGACAGGGGATTGCCGACAAGCTGGCCCGCCGCTTCTACGACTGGACCCTCTCTGAGGGGCTCACCATAGTGCCGAGCTGCAGCTACATCGACGTCTGGTTGCGCCGCAATGCCGGTTGAAGCCGCGCCGCTGCGGGAGGCGCACCTGCGGGCCTGCACCGAGGCCCTGCTGCGGGCCGATCACCCGCGCATGGATTGCCTCCGGGCTGCGCGGGAGCTGGCCCTGCCCGACTGGGCCCTGGGGGCGGGGTTTGTGCGCAACCTCATCTGGGATCACCTCCATCACAAGGCCGAACCCACCCCGCTCAACGACATCGATCTTATCTATCTGGACAGCGCTGATCCGACTGGATTGAAGGAGGCCGATCACGAAGCCTGGCTCGCCGCCAGGATGCCGGGCCAGTTATGGGAGGTGCGCAACCAGGCCCGCATGCATCTGCGCCAGCAGGTGCCTCCTTTTGCCAGCTCCCTCTCGGCCCTCAGCCACTGGGTGGAGATACCCACCTGCATCGGAGTCCGCCTGTTGGCAGATGATGGGTTCGAGTGGCTGGCCCCCTACGGCTTTGCCCCCAACTGGTCCCTGGTGGTGAGCCCCAATCCGCGCTGTCGCCAGGAGAGCCGTATCTTTAGCGAACGGGTCAGGGCCAAGGAGTGGCAACGCATCTGGCCTGACCTTGTGGTGAACTGGCCATGAGCGGATTGCAAAGGGCCGACGACCTTGGGCACACTAAGAAAAAGATGTTTGTAACTCAATGGGTTAAATAATGCGCGACTTCTTCTCTCTCGAGCGCTGGCTGCCGGGGCTCGCCGCCTTGCTGCAATACCAGCGGGCCTGGCTGATGCCGGATCTTCGCGCTGGCCTCTCGGTCGCGGCCGTGGCCCTGCCCGTGGCCATCGCCTATTCGGAGCTCGCCGGGGTGGGTGCCATCGTCGGCCTCTACTCCTGCATCCTGCCCATGGTGGTGTATGCCCTCTTTGGCACCTCCCGTCAGCTCATCGTCGGTCCGGATGCCGCCACCTGCGCGGTGATCGCCGCCGTGGTAACGCCGCTCGCCGCCGGGGATCCCACCCGTCACTGGCAACTGGTGATGACCATGACCGCCATGACCGGCTTCTGGTGCCTCATCGCCAGCCGCTTCAAGCTGGGGGTGCTGGCAGACTTTCTCTCCCGCCCCATCCTGATGGGGCTGCTCAACGGGGTGGCCATCACCATCATGGTGGGCCAACTCTCCAAGATCTTCGGCTTCACCTTCAGCGAGCGCTACCTGATAGAGCGGATCCTGAACGGCACCAGCTACATTACCCAGACCCATCTGCCCACCCTGGCCATGAGCCTGACCGCTCTGCTCACCTTGCTGCTGGCCAAGCGCTACAGACCGGCCTGGCCCTCCTCCATGGTGGCCATGGTGGTGACGGCGGCCCTGGTGTGGCTGTTCAATCTCGGCCGCGTCGACATCGCCACCCTGGGGACCATCGGCTCGGGGCTGCCCGCCTTCCAGATGCCGGACTTTCCCCCCGGGCTTATCCGTGAGCTGGTGCTGCCCGCCCTCAACCTTGCCATGGTGAGCTTCGTCTCCATGATGCTCACCGCCCGCAGCTTTGCCGCCAAGAATGGCTACGAGATTGATGCGGACAAGGAGTTTAGGGCGCTGGGCATGGCGAACCTGGCCGCCGCCGCCTCCCAGGGGTTTGCCATCAGCGGGGCGGATTCGCGCACCGCGGTGAACGACGCCAACGGCGGCAAAAGCCAGTTGGTCTCCATCATCGCCGCCGCCGTCATCGCCCTGGTCACCTTCTACCTGACGGCGCCGCTGCAATACATTCCCACCGCCGCCCTCGGGGTGGTGCTGGTGATGGCCTCCCTGTCGCTCACGGATTTTCGCGGCCTCTGGGCTCTGCGCGACTCGGACCGCGCCGCCTTCTGGCTCGCCCTGGTGACCTTTGTCAGCGTGCTCACCATGGGGGTCATTCCGGGCATCACCCTCGCGGTGCTGCTGGGGCTGTTCCAGTTCCTGCGCAACGTGATGCGCCCCACCGACCAGCTGCTCGGCATGGACGACGAGGGCGTGGTGCGCACCCTGGGAGACAACGAGCAGGCCAAGGCGATTCCCGGCATCCTGGTCTACCGCTTCAACTCCCCGCTCACCTACTTCAACGCCCCCTACTTCAAGCGGCGGGTGCTGGCGCTCCTGGTGCAGGATCCCCACAATCCCAGGTGCCTGGTGGTGGATGCGGTGGCCTGCTTCACCCATCAGGACATCAGCGTCATGAGCATGGTGGGAGAGCTGCACAAGGAGCTCAAGCGGCGCGGCATCCACATGGTAATGGCCGGTCGGCACGGCCAGATGAGCCAGTGGTTCAAACAGGCGGGGATCCGGGTCGGCGAGGATGGCATCATCCTCTGCCCCGACATGTACCAGGCCCTGCGCATGACCCGCTGCTACCGGGAGCCGGTGTTCCGGGACGACGAGGGGGTGGAGAGCACCACGGATGCCCTGCTCACCCGCTGGCCGCACGATGACGACCTGCCCGACTCGGCGCGCCTCACCCGCCCCAGCGAGCAGGAGGCCGGCGCCACGCCGGTCTGAGAGACATCCCCTGGTCGCAGGCCCCCTCCTCCTGCGACCAGGATTGCACCCCGCCCCCGCTTGGTGTTAAATGCCCCTCCAGTTGGCCCTGACGAGGGCCATCGCCAGCACCTGGATATCCCATGCAGACTCAATCCCACGCGGGCCCGGGCTCCCTCTTCGCCCTGACCTGGCCACTGTTCATCGATCTGGCCCTTCACTTTCTGACCGGGGCCCTCAACACCTTCATGGTGGGCCACGTCTCCTATCAGGGGGTGGCGGCCCTCGCGGTGGGCAACCAGGTCTTCGATCTCGCCATCACCCTGTTCAGCTTCGTCAGCATCGGCACCAGCGTGGTGATCACCCAGTATCTGGGGGCGGGAGACAAGGAAAAAGCCCGCGTCGTCATCCACACCGCCATCGGCTTCAACCTGCTGGTGGGACTGGTGGCCGCGGTCGGCGTCATGGCGGGGGCCGGCACTATGCTGGCGCTGATGAACCTGCCTGCCCACCTGATGAGCGACGGCAGCCTCTACCTGCAGATCATCGGGCTTTGCCTGCTGCCGGAGGCGGCGGCCCTCTGTCTGGCCGCCACCCTGCGTGCCCACGGACACACCCGCCAGGCCATGTACGTGACCCTCATCGTCAACCTCATCACCTTCGTCGGCAACCTGCTGCTGCTCTACGGCTGGTTCGGCCTGCCCCAACTCGGGGTCGCCGGGGTCGCCATCAGCACGGTGGCGGGGCGCATCGTCGGGGTGGTGCTGCTGGTGTGGCTGGTGGCGCGCAAGACCGGCATCCGGCTGCGTCTGCCCGAGATCGTCCGCCCAAGCCGCGCCATGCTGGACAAGGTGCTGCACATCGGTCTGCCGGCGGCGGGGGAGAACCTCTCCTGGATGCTGCAGTTCATGGTGGTGACCGCCTTCGTCGGCCTGCTCGGTGACAAGGCGCTGGCGACCCAGTCCTACTTCTTCCAGATCTGCCTGTTCATCCTGCTGTTCGGCCTCTCCATCGGCCTTGGCAACGAGATCATCATCGGCCACCTGGCGGGGGCCCGACGCTTCGATCAAGCCTATCGCCAACTGATGAAGAGCCTGAAACTCGGCCTCATCGTCACCGCCGCCATCGCCATCGCCGCCGCCCTCAACGGCCGCGCCATCATCAGCCTGTTCACCGACGACGCCGACATCATCACCCAGGTGGCGCAGCTCTTCCTCATCAGCCTCATCCTCGAACCCGGTCGCACCTTCAATCTGGTGGTGATCAACGCCCTGCGCGCCACCGGGGATGCCCGTTTCCCGCTCTACATGGCGCTCGTCTCCATGTGGGGCATTGCCGTTCCCCTGGCCTATTTCCTTGGTATCATGCAGGGCTATGGCCTGGTAGGCATCTGGCTGGCCCTCGCCTGCGACGAGTGGGTGCGCGGTCTGGCCATGTTCTGGCGCTGGCGCAGTCGTCGCTGGCAAAACAAAATTCTTGTCGAAACATAAGCGGAATCACCATGAAGAAAATCGGACTCTTGTTGACGGCCATCCTGCTCAGCCCGCTCGCCATGGCGCAAACCGCCCCGGCGACCCCCAAGGCGCAGGCTCCCCAGACCTGGTATGTGGCCCCCATCGTCATCGACGAGACCAGCGAAGCCCAGAAGGCCCTGACCAAGGAGTTCACGGCCCAGATGATCAAGACCATCAAGATCAACGAGTACCAGACCGGCAAGGCGGTGGGCAAGACCAAATCGCCCAAGTGGCTGATCCGCACCAAGCTGATGCCCGCAAGCCAAGAGCCCCTGGTCGGCAAGAAGCACCCGCAGGGCCTCACCTACGGCAAGGGCATCCCCACCCAGGAGATCGTCGGCGAGCTCATCATGAACGGCACCCTGGTGGCCCACATCGGTCAGGGCTGGCGCGAACCCATCGTGCCGGGCACACCGGTGGCGGAGAAGATCTCCATCGCCAACTACCAGTACGCCATCGGCAACGAGGCCAAGGCGCCGGATCTGGAAGAGCTGGCGGCGCAGATCGGTTTCGAGGCGGGCAAGGTGATTGCCAGAGACGGCAAGCCCCTGCCCGAGAAGAAAAAGAAAAAAGAGTAAACGGCTCACCCGTTTCCAGTCAGGGGCCTCGCGCCCCTTTCTGTTGCCCGTCCCGTTACAGACCCCCTCTCCCGAATGTGAAGCGGATCCCGCTTCTTTCCTCTGCTGCCCCAGGGCCAGCAGGCAATCATCTTGTAATTCAAACAGTTAAAAATCGCCCTTCCCATGCAACAAATCCGTGGCCCCGAATTGGATCGGGATCACGTTTCTCCCCGGCAGTAAGGGGTACTTTGGTCTTGCAGGCACAATCAAACGACAACAAGGAGGCTTCATTACATGTTTCCGGAGTACAGAGATCTCATCTCGAAACTGAAGAGCAGTGATGTCCATTTCCAGAAGAAGTTTGACTTGCACAACGACCTGGATGCGGAGATCAGAAAGCTGGAGAAACACCACGCCAGCGACTACAGCTCCGAGGTGAAGGATCTGAAAAAACAGAAACTTAAACTGAAAGAGGAGATATACGACATCCTCAAACAACATCCACACTAGACGCCTCGACGAATACCTGGATAAGCAACTTATCCTGCCAGCCCGGCCCGACGCCGGGCTTTTTGTTGGCCGTCCCAAGACGCGGCAACGGCCACTTCCCTTGGCACCGGAAAACGAAGCGGGCCAATGGCCCGCTTTCTCATACCTGTTTCACCCCATGATCACACCGGCGGATGGAAATGGCTGGCTTCGCGGGTGGCCATCTCCTCGTAGGTGGCCCACTTCTGCCACGCCACTTGTTGCGCCACCTGCATCAGCCGCTCGGCCTCCTGTGGGTGGCTCTGGGCCAGCACCCGATAACGGGTCTCCTGCTGCCGGTATTCGGCAAGGGGGATGGAGGGGCGCAGGCTGTCGAGGCTGAAGGGGTTCTGCCCCGCACTGCGCAATACCGGGTTGTAGCGCATCAGCGGCCAGTGGCCCGAATCGACCGCACGCTTCTGTTGGGCCAATCCCTGCTCCATGTCGATGCCGTGGGCGATACAATGGCTGTAGGCGATGATGAGCGACGGGCCCGGATAGGCTTCGGCCTCACGCAAGGCCTGCAGCGCCTGCTGCGGATTGGCCCCAAAGGCGATGCGGGCAACATAGACGTTGCCGTAGGAGATGGCCTGCAACGCCACATCCTTCTTGGCCAGCGTCTTGCCTCCCGCAGCGAATTTGGCGACGGCACCGAGCGGGGTCGATTTCGACATCTGGCCGCCGGTGTTGGAGTAGACCTCGGTATCCATCACCAGCACGTTCACATCGCGCCCGGAGGCAAGCACATGATCGAGTCCCGCCGAGCCGATGTCATAGGCCCAGCCGTCGCCGCCGATGATCCAGACCGAGCGGCGCACCAGCTGATCGATAAGCGAGAGCAGCTCGCGGGCCTTGCCGGATTTCACCTCCTCCAACCGTTCCCGCACTTGCGCCACCCGGGTGCGCTGGGCACGGATCTCCGACTCCAGCCGCTGCGGAGCGCTGATCAAGGTATCGACCAGCTCTGCGCCCAGCTCCCCCTTCATCGCTTCGAGGGCCGCCACCGCCTGACCGTGATGCTGATCGGCGGTGAGACGAAAACCAAAGCCAAACTCGGCGTTGTCCTCGAACAGGGAGTTCGACCAGGCCGGTCCCTTCCCTTCCGCGTTCTTGGCCCAGGGGGTGGTCGGCAGGTTGCCGCCATAGATGGAGGAGCAACCGGTGGAGTTGGCCACCAGCATGCGGTCACCAAACAGCTGGGTCAGCAGCTTGAGGTAAGGGGTCTCGCCACAGCCAGCGCAGGCGCCGGAGAACTCGAACAGGGGTTCGAGGAACTGGGTGCCGCGCACCGTGGAAAAATCCACCCGCTCGCGGGCCGGCCACGGCAGGCTCTCGAACCAGCGCAGCGCCTGTTTCTGGCCAGCCAGATGGGGGGCCTTGTCCATCATGGCGATGGCGCGCTCGCCCTCGTGTTCCTCATCAGCCCCAGCCCGCACCGGACAGGCCTGCACGCACTGGCCGCAGCCGGTGCAATCCTCCGGATAGAGTTGCAAGGTGTAGCGGCTGTCGGGGAAACCCTTGGCGGTGACGGGCACCGACTGGGCCACCTCGGGGGCGGTCGCCAGCCAGTCCTGATGGTAGAACTTGGCCCGCAGCGCCCCATGGGGGCAGACAAAGACGCAGTTGCCGCACTGGATGCAGATATCCGAATGCCAGATCGGGATCTCGCGGGCGATATCCCGCTTCTCGAAGCGGCTGGTGGCGGTGGGGTAAGTGCCATCCACCGGCAGCATGGAGACGGGGATCAGATCGCCGCGCCCCGCCAGCATCTCGCCGGTGACACGCTGGACAAACTCGCTGCCCCCCGGTGCCAGCGGCAGCGGATAGTCGCTGATCTGCTCCTCACCGGCCGGGATGACCACCTGATGGAGATGAGCCAGGGTGTCGTCCACCGCGGCGAAGTTGCGCGCCACCACTTCGGGCCCCTTGCGGGCATAACTCTTCTCGATGCTCTCCTTGATAAGGGCTATGGCTTCGTCCCGCGGCAGCACTCCGGCCAGGGCGAAGAAGCAGGTCTGCATGATGGTGTTGATGCGATTGCCCATGCCGTTTTGCTCGGCCACCCGATCGCCGTCGATGCAGTAGAGCTGGATATTGAGGGCGCGGATGCGGGCGCGCAGCCGCTCGGGCAGCTGGTCCCAGACCCGGTCAGCCTCATAAGGGGCGTTAAGCAGCAGGGTGGCCCCCTCGGCGGCGTGCTCCAGCAGATCCACCGACTCCACAAAGCCCCACTGGTGGCAGCCGATAAAGCTCGCCTGCTCGATAAGCCAGGGCGCGTCTATGAGCTCGGGGCCAAAGCGCAGGTGGGAGACGGTGCGCGAGCCCGACTTCTTGGAGTCGTAGACGAAGTAGCCCTGAGCGTGGAACCCCTCCAGCTCGCCGATGATCTTGATGCTGTTCTTGTTGGCGCCCACGGTGCCGTCGGCACCGAGGCCGAAGAAGAGCGCCCGCACCCGGCTGGCAGGCTCCAGATCGCCGATGGGGTGCCAGGCCAGACTGAGGCCCGACACATCATCCACTATCCCCACGGTAAAGCGCGGGCGCGGCGCATCGGATGCCAGCTCCTCGAACACGGCCGCGCACATGGCGGGGGTGAACTCTTTGGAAGAGAGGCCATAGCGACCACCACTGAGCCAGGGCAGCCGCTTGATAAGGCCGCGCTGCAAGCCGTCGATGAGGGCACTCTGCACATCCAGCAGCAGCGGCTCGCCGCCGGCGCCCGGCTCCTTGGTGCGATCCAGCACCGCCATGCGGCGCACGCTCTGCGGTAGCGCATCGAGCAGTGCCTGCACCGGGAAGGGACGATAGAGGCGAATGACCAGCACCCCGGTCTTGCGATCCTGCCGGTTGAGCCAATCCACGGTGGTGCGGGCGGTGGCCGCTCCCGAGCCCATCAGCACAATGACATCGGTGGCATCGAGCGCGCCGTGGTACTCCACCAGCTGGTAGTGGCGGCCGGTCAGCTCGCCGAGGCTCTCCATGCACTGCTGCACCCGGGCCGGTACCGCCTCGTAGAAGGGGTTGACGCTCTCGCGGGACTGGAAATAGGTGTCCGGGTTCTGGGCGGTGCCACGCATCACCGGATGATCCGGGTTGAGCGCCCGCGCACGGTGGGCGCGTACCCAGTCGTTGTCGATCAGCGCCCGAATTTCATCTTTATGCAATGCGGTGATCTTGTTCACCTCGTGGGAGGTGCGAAAGCCGTCGAAGAAGTGGATGAAAGGCACCCGGCACTGCAGGGTGACACTGTGGGCGACCAAGGCCAGGTCCTGCGCCTCCTGCACCGAGCCGGAGGCGAGCATGGCAAAGCCGGTGCTGCGCGCCGCCATCACATCCTGATGGTCGCCAAAAATCGACAACCCCTGCGCCGCCAAGGATCGGGCCGCCACATGGAACACCGCCGAGGTCAGTTCACCGGCGATCTTGTACATGTTGGGCAGCATCAGCATCAGCCCCTGACTGGCGGTGAAGGTGGTGGCGAGCGCCCCTGCCTGCAGGGCGCCGTGTACCGTGCCGGCCGCCCCCCCTTCGCTCTGCATCTCCACCACCGTGGGGATGTTGCCCCACAGGTTGGTCTGCCCCTCCGCGGCCCAGGCGTCGGCCAGTTCGGCCATGGTCGAGCTCGGGGTGATGGGGTAGATGGCACACACTTCGCTCAGCTGATACGCCACCCGGGCCGCGGCTTCGTTGCCGTCAACCATGATCAATTCATGTTTCATTGGGACTCCTCCGGTTGGCGCAGCTCGATGGCGTGGCAGGGACACTGGTCATGGCAGGCACCGCAGCCGGTGCAGAGTTCGGCATCCACCTGATACCCCAGACCCGGCCCCAGCTTGGCGATGGCCTGCTCTGGGCAGCTGCCGTAGCAGCCGTCGCACTCGAAGCAGTTGCCGCAGGAGTAGCAGCGCGCCGCCTCGTAGCGGGCGGCCACCTCATCCAGCCCGCCGATGATCTCGCCAAAGTCGTCCCGCGCCCACACCGGTTTGACCGGCTGACTGCTGGCCGGGGCGTGGGTCTGGAACCAGAGCTGCAACTGCTCCGGCCCCACCAGCGGCTTCCCTGCCTGCAAATGGGAGAGCGGCTTGTGATAGAGGCGACCGCGCAGCCAGGCATCCATATGGCGCGCCGCCTTCTTGCCGTGGCCGGTGGCGATGGTGACAGTGCGCTCGGAGGGCACCATGTCGCCACCGGCAAAGAGGCCCGGCACATCCGTCATCAGGTTGCCCGCCACCTGTACAACCCCCTCCTTGTTGACCCGCACGCCGGGAATGCTCTCCAGCACGCTCAAGTCCACCTCTTGGCCCAGCGCCAGAATGAGGGAGTCCGCTTCGAGGGTTTCAAACTTGCCGGTGGGCACCGGCTTGCCCTCGGCATCCAGTGCCATCACCTCCACTTCGATATTGGTACTGTCGAGCTGGCGGATAGTGCGCAGCCAGTTGATCTTGATCCCCTCCTCCTCGGCCTCATCGGCTTCGAAGGCGTGGGCCGGCATATGATCCCGGTCGCGGCGATAGATGATCATCGCCTCTTCAACGCCCAAACGGCGAGCGGTGCGAGCCGCGTCCATGGCGGTATTGCCACCGCCGTAGATGGCCACCCGCCGCCCCAGTTTGGGTGGCGGAAAGCCTTTCTCTTCGGCCAGACTGGCCTGCTCGAGGAAACTCACCGCATCGAGGATCTTGCCCGCCTCCCGGGCCGGAATATCGACCCGCTTGGCCAGATGGGCGCCGATGGCCATGAAGACGGCGTCAAAACCACCCTCGTCGCGCACTTTGAGCACGTCTTCCACCTTGTGGTTGAGAGTCAGGGTCACCCCGGCAGCGACGATGCGGGCCACCTCCCGATCCAGCACATCGCGGGGCAAGCGGTAGGCGGGAATACCGAAGCGCAGCATGCCGCCGGCGAGCGGGCCCGCTTCGCGGATCTCCACCTGATGGCCGAGCCGGTTGAGGTGCCAGGCGCAGGAGAGGCCGGAGGGACCGGCGCCAATGACCAGCACCTTCTTGCCGCTGGCGGGTGCGGGGGGCGCAGGCTGCCAACCTTTGGCCAGCGCTTCGTCGCCGAGGAAGCGCTCGATGGCGTGGATGGAGACGGCATCATCCACCTGGGCACGGTTGCAGGCCGTTTCGCAGGGGTGATAACAGACCCGCCCGTGGACTGCAGGCAGGGGATTTTCTTCGATCAGTCGTTGCCAGGCCGCCTCAAAGCGGCCCGCTTCGGCCAGGGCAAGCCAGGCCTGGATGTTCTCGCCAGCCGGGCAGGCATGGTTGCAAGGTGGCAGGGCCGGCCGCCAGACGGGCAGCCGGGTGCGGACCGGGCCTGTTCCCGTTTTCTGGGAGAGATCCGGCTGTGGGGTCATATCCAGTTGTTTGCTCATACATTGCTTTCTTCTTTTTGTGTGACAGGCCCCATCCGAATGCGCTTGATACCGTGTTGCCTGGGCAGACGGTGGCCGGAGGGGGAAGAAGCGAAAGCGTCAGAAACTGGAAGCTGGCCCGATGATGGGCCGTTTTTTGTACGACATGGTGGATCAGGATCAATAAATGTTGCGCTTTATGGGTCGCCCCCTTCACAACCGGATCCCCGTCACACCCCGCAGCCATTCGGGCCTGTCGCCCGAGCCCCCTCGCCGCCCTCGACGTGGGCAGAAGGAGAAGATTGCCGCCCGGGACAGGAATCGTTATCTTCCCCTCTTCACAGGAATCGCCACAGCACAAGGACCAGGACATGCCGACCCTCGCCAGCATACATCTCTACCCCATCAAATCGACGGCAGGCATGCCGCTGGAGCGCGCCCGGGTGACCCAGGAGGGACTTGCCGGGGATCGCCGCTACATGGTGGTCAAACCGGATGGCACCTTTATCACCGCCCGCACCCATCCCCAGTTGCAGCAGGTGGTGGCCACCCCCGTCGAGGGGGGGCTGCAACTGCGCTATCCAGGTCTGCCCCCCCTTGCCCTCATGGAGGCGGCGTTCAGTCGCGCCCCTCAGCACACCGGTGTCTGGGGGGATCGCTTTACCGCCCTGCACACCGGGCCCGACGCCGATGAGTGGCTGAGCCGGGTGGCGAGGGAGCCGGTGCGCCTGCTCTGGCTCGGAGAGGCATCCGATCGTTTTCGGGAGAAGACCGGCACCCGGGTGAGCTTTGCAGACGGCTACCCCTTGCTGCTCATCAGCCAGGCTTCCCTTGAGGATCTCAACCTGAGATCCGATGCCTTGCACCAGATGAGCCAGTTTCGTACCAACCTGGTGGCGAGCGGCACCCGCCCCTTCGAGGAGGATGGCTGGAAGCGGATCCGCATCGGCGAGGTGGAGTTTCGGGTGGACAAGCCGTGCAGCCGCTGCATCATGACCACGGTGGAGGCAGGCACGGAGCGCTTCAATGCCTTGAAAGAGCCGCTGGCTACCCTCACCCGCTACCGCCGTGGCGAAGATGGTGAGGTCTATTTCGGCCAGAATCTGGTGGCCCTGAACGAGGGGTGGATTGAAGCGGGCAGCGAGATCGAGGTGTTGGAGCGGGCCCGGGCGCCGGTCTACCCCAACGCGGCCCCGAAAAAACGGGAGCTGGTGTGCGTCGCCCGGGAACCCCTGGCCCGGGATCTGGAAACCTTCTGGTTCGAGGCCGCCGACGGCGAGCCCCTGCCCGACTACCTGCCTGGCCAGCACCTGCCCATCAGCCTCGATATCAAAAACACACGGGTTCAACGCCGCTACACCCTGAGCTCCACGCCGGAGCGGCCCGAGCGTTACAGCATCAGCGTCAAGAAGCTGGCCGATGGCCGCCTCTCCCCCTGGCTGCACCATGAGCTGCGCGTGGGCGATCACCTGCTGGCCGCTCCCCCGGCCGGCGAGTTTCACTTAGGGACCGAGCGCAGGCTGCTGCTGCTCTCGGCGGGATCCGGTGTCACCCCCATGCTTTCCATTGCCCGCACTCTGGCACTACGGGGGGAGCTCGATGACGTCCACTTCATGCACCTGTGTCGCAGCGAGGCAGACATCCCTGCCGCCAGCGAGCTGCACGCCATGGCGCAGCAGGGAATGACCCTCACCCTGATCCTGAGCCAGCCCGATACGCACTGGCAGGGGCTCAAGGGGCGGCTGGACGATGTTCACCTCAAACAGATCAAAGGGTTGCAACAGCGGGAAGTGTTTATCTGCGGCCCCCACGGCTTTATGGCCGATGCAGCCAACCGGCTGACCGCCCTCGGCGTACCGGCCGGGCGCATCCGCCAGGAGAGCTTTGGCGGGGCCCTGCTCTCGGTGGCCCGCACCCATCAGGCGGTGCAACTGCGTATCGGCGAGCGGGAGTTTGCGGGCAATAACCAGGGCACCGTGCTGGATCAGGCCAACAAGCAGGGGGTAGAGCTGCCCTGGAGCTGCCGTGCCGGCATCTGCGGCAGTTGCAAGCAGACCCTGGTCTCGGGCGAGGTGGATCACCCCGATGCCCCCGCCATCAGCGCCGCCGAGCGGGCCGAGGGCAAGATCCTCACCTGCTGCGCCGTGCCCCTGACGGATCTGGTGATCAAATAGGGTGATCGGGGGACAAAACCCCGTCCCCGGAATGCAAAACGGCTGCCCGAGGGCAGCCGTTTTCTTTAGATGACTGGCTATCAGCCACGCAGGGCGGCGATGCGCTGCTCGATGGGCGGGTGGCTCATGAACAGCTCGCTCATGGAGCGCTTGCCGTTGATGCCGAACGCCATCATGGAACCCTCCATCTGCGGCTCGGCACCGCGGGCGAGACGCTGGAGCGCGGCAATCATCTTGTCGCGGCCGGCCAGCTTGGCGGCACCGGCGTCGGCACGGAACTCGCGCTGACGGCTGAACCACATGACGATGATGGAGGCGAGCACGCCGAACACCATCTCCAGCACGAACACGGTGATCATGTAGGCGAAACCGCCGGTGCTGCTGCTCTCTTCCTCGTTGTTGGAGCTGAAGAAATTGCTGATGACGCCGGCCACGATGCGGGCGAAGAACATCACGAAGGTGTTCACCACCCCCTGGATCAGGGTCAGGGTCACCATGTCGCCGTTGGCCACGTGGCTCACCTCGTGGGCCAGCACGGCTTCCGCCTCGTCGCGGCTCATGCTGTAGAGCAGACCGGAGGAGACGGCGACGAGGGAGTCGTCACGGCGGGCGCCGGTGGCAAAGGCGTTCATCTCGGGGGAGTCGTAGATCCCCACTTCCGGCATCTTGATGCCAGCTTCACGGGCCTGACGGGCAACAGTGCTCACCAGCCAGTGCTCGGTCTCGTTGCGGGGCTGCTCGATGACCTGGACGCCATAGCTGCGCTTGGCCATCCACTTGGACATCAGCAAGGAGATAAAGGAACCCCCAAAACCGAACACGGCGCAGAATACCAACAGACCGGAAATGCTGGACTTGTTGATCCCCAGAACCGAGAACAGGATATTGAGTACCACCCCCAGCACCAGCATGACGGCCAGGTTGGTCACCAGGAATAGCATAATTCGCTTCATATTGACTCCTTGTGAGATATGGATGCATGGTTCGGGGCGCCCCAGGGGCGACCGATGCCACACTTGCCCCAGATAATAGACAGACTCGATGAATGTTTGCTGAATGTCTGGCCTCAGAGCAAGGGCGACACATCGAGACAGTGGTGCAAATCCACCTCATTCACCGCGTCCACGAAGGGGAGTTCCCCCAGAAATGGGGCCGGCAACATGGCTTTCAAGGTGTCCAGGTTCTCCTCGTAGCGGCTCATGTGCGGATCCACCCGGTTGATGACCCAGCCCGCCAGGGTCAACCCCTGCTGGCGAATGGCGCTGACGGTGAGCAGGGCATGGTTGAGACAGCCCAGCCTGGCCCCCACCACCAGGATCACCGGCAGCCGCTCCTGGGCGACCCACTCCGAGAGCAGACGCTGATGATCCAGCGGCAGGAACCAGCCCCCCGCCCCTTCGACGATCACGAGTTCGGCCCCAGCTCCCTCAATCTCCCGCAAGCCGGCGGACAGCCCCTCGAAGGGGATGCTCGCCCCCCGCTCACGGGCGGCGATATGGGGGGCGATGGGCGGCTCGAAGGCATAGGGATTGACCTGCTCGTAGGGCAGCGCAACCGTGGCCGCCCGCTGCAACAGCAAGGCATCCAGATTGCGAAGCCCCTCCGGGGTGCGGGTGCAGCCCGCCGACACCGGTTTGTACCCGGCGCAGCGAATGCCTCTGGCGGCAAGCGCCAGCAACAGGGTGCGGGCCACCAGGGTTTTGCCCACGTCGGTGTCCGTGCCCGTGATGAAATAGGATGTCCCCATGATGATTCCTCGATGCAGTGCAGGGGCGCAGAGGCGCCCCGATATCCATGGTGAAAGGCAGGCGCGCGTCCTGCCGCTGAAGGGGTGGGTGCGCCGGGTCTTTTTGTGTCAGCGCCGCACCAGGCGCCCTAGGCAGACCTCGTAGCTGGCGGCCAGCAGGCCGTCCGGTTGACGGTGGCGCTCGTAGGCCTCCCCCAGTCGCACCAGGCGCTGGCGATGACCCAGGCCCGCAGACCGCTCGTCGTTGACCTGGCTCGCGCCTATCCCCTTGAGGTCGCGCAGCAGTCCGCTGAGCGCCGGGTAGGCGAGGGACCAGGTCAGCGGGCAGAGTACCGGAGCCTCGAAGCCCCCGTCACGGGCCGCCTGCTGCAACTGAGGCAACGTCAGGAAGCGATTGACATGGTCACGACCATCCACGGCCCGCCAGGCCTCCCGCAGTTGCCACAGTGACCCCGAAAGCAGGGTCGAGAAGAAGACCTGTCCACCGGGTTTGAGCACCCGGTTGAGCTCGGCAAAGGCCTGGGCCGGCCGCTCGCACCACTGCAGGGCCAGGCTGGAGAAGACCCAGTCCAGGCTCTGGTCGGCAAAGGGCAGCCCCTCCGCGTCGCCGCACACCAGGCGGGCTCCGCTGCCGCGAAGGGCCGCCTGGGCCAGCATGCCGGGCGCGAGATCCAGCCCGGTCAGCGTCTCGCAGCGCGGCGCCAGGGCAGGCAGGAAAAAACCGGTGCCGCAACCCAGATCCAGCCCGGCCCCTGAGCGCACCTCTTTCACGCCCCCCTCGTCCATGCGCGCCAGCAGCGACTGCCCCACCTCCTGCTGGAAGCGGGCGTGGGCGTCGTAGTGGCGGGCCGCCGCCCCGAAGCGGCGGGCGAGCTGTGCCTTGTCCACCGACTGGAAACGCTCATGCACCATGGGCGCCCCCTCTCTCGTCAGTGGATGGGCTGGGCCCCAGGGCCTCGAGCAGGCGATCCACGTCATCTTCGCCATGGGCAGCGCACAGGGTGATGCGAAGGCGCGCCGTGCCGACCGGCACCGTGGGCGGGCGGATGGCGCCGGCCCAGACACCGCACTCCCGCAGGCGCTCGGCCAGTTGCAGGGCAGCGACGCTCTCCCCCACCAGCAACGGCTGGATGGGGGTATCGCTTGCCCCAAGCCGCCAGCCGAGCGCCTGCGCCCCCTGCCGGAACCGGGCGACAAGGCGAGCCAGGTGGGCACGAGCCTCGTCGGCTACGCGTACCAACTCAATGCTCTGGCGCACGGCGCACGCCTGGGCGGGGGGCATATGGGTGCTGTAGACATAGTGGCGGGCAAAATTGACCAGGTACTCCACCAGCTCGCGACTGCCACCCACAAAGGCGCCGGCCACCCCGAGCGCCTTGCCGAAGGTCCCCATCTGGATGTGCACGCTGGCCGGAGCAACCCCCTGGGCCACCAGGGTGCCGCGCCCCTCGGCACCCAGCACGCCCAGGCCGTGGGCATCGTCAATCATCAGCCAGTTGCCGCTTCGGGATGCGAGTGTTGCCAGCTCAACCCAGGGGGCCTGATCCCCGTCCATGCTGAAGACCCCTTCCGAGACGATCAGGCCCCGGTTTGGCTCAAGCAGCCGCTCAAGGGCCGCCATGTCGTTGTGGCAAAAGCGCTTCATCTTGCAGGGGAGCTGGCTCCCCATCTCCTGCAGGGAGGCGTGGTTGAGCCTGTCCTGCCACAGCAGGTGATCCTTGCCGAGCAGGGCCTTGAGCACCGCCTGATTGGCGGAGAAGCCGCAGTTGAACAGCAGCACCGCCTCCACCCCGAGCCAGTCGGCAAGCGTCTCTTCCAGCTGCTGGTGAGCGCGGCTGTAACCGGTCACCAGGGGCGAGGCGCCTGCCCCTGCGCCATATTGCGCCACCCCCGCCGTGAAGGCGGCCTTGATGGCGGGGTGACCCGCAAGGCCCAGGTAGTCGTTGCCAGAGACGTTGAGGTAATCGCGCCCCCCGACCCGGATCCGCCCACCGCTCGCCACATCCACCGGGGTGCGTCGGCGCAGCAGGGTGGCCTGTTCACGCTCGGCCAGCGCCTCCCCCAGGGCAAAGGGGCCGGTAACAACGGGCGTCATCATGGACGGAGGACATCTTCGCGGGAACGGGTGGCATCGTAGAAGAGTTCGCTCGGCTCGCTCTGGCGGTTCACCTCGGCCAGCAGCTCCTCCTCTTGAACCTGATCCGGCTTCTGGGCCCGCTGGGCGGGGCGAATGCCAAGGCGCTTGAAGAGCTGCATGTCGCTGTTCTCGTCCGGATTGGGGGTGGTCAGCAGCTTGCAGCCGTAGAAGATGGAGTTGGCCCCGGCCATAAAGCACATGGCCTGCATCTGCTCGTTCATCTTCTCCCGCCCGGCGGAGAGGCGCACGTGGGAGGCCGGCATCATGATGCGCGCCACGGCGATGGTGCGGATAAATTCGAACGGGTCCAGGTTCTCCTGGTTCTCCAGGGGCGTCCCCTTCACCTTGACCAGCATGTTGATGGGCACGCTCTCCGGGTGGCGCGGCAGGTTGGCCAGCGCCATCAGGAGGCCCGCACGGTCTTTCGCCTGCTCTCCCATGCCGACGATGCCGCCGGAGCAGACCTTCATGCCGGCACCGCGCACATGCTCCAGGGTGTCGAGCCTGTCCTGATAGGTGCGGGTGGTGATGATGTCGCCGTAGAACTCCGGCGAGGTGTCGAGGTTGTGGTTGTAGTAATCGAGCCCCGCCGCCCCGAGACGCGCCGCCTGATCGGCGGTCAGCATCCCGAGCGTCATGCAGGTCTCCATGCCGAGCCCGCGCACCTCTTCAATCATGCGCAGGATGTAGGGCATGTCCTTCTCTTTCGGGTTGCGCCAGGCCGCCCCCATGCAGAAGCGGGACGAGCCGTTGGCCTTGGCCTCCCGGGCCCGCTCCAGCACTTTTTCCACCTCCATCAGCCGCTCGGTCTCGAGCCCGGTGTGGTAGCGAGCGCTCTGGGGACAATATTTGCAATCTTCCGGGCAGGCCCCGGTCTTGATGGAGAGCAGGGTGCTTACCTGCACCTCGTTCGGGTCGAAATGGGCGCGGTGCACCGTCTGGGCCTGGAACAGCAGATCGTTGAATGGCAGGGCAAAGAGATCCTGAACCTCGGACAGGGTCCAGTCGTGACGAAGGGCGTGGGCACCCGCGGTGAGAGCATTCATACATGGCTTCCGGTTGTTATTGGTGGGATCCTGCGCCGCGCTCAAGAGAGCGTTCGCCGCAAGACCCGCCAGCTGGACAGCGCGACGCCAGGGCGTGCGCGAAGCCAAGTGGCTGAAATTGTTGGCTAGTGTAGAGAGCACGCGTAGACTGTCAACACCGACCAGATCAAATCAATTGACAATAGAACGCAAAATGACCAACCAAGAATTCGACCTGCACCACGTCTGGCACCCCTATACCTCCCTCACCCATCCCCTGCCCTGCTATGAAGTGGCCAGCGCCAAAGGGGTGACCCTCACCCTGACGGACGGGCGCGAGCTGGTGGATGGCATGAGCTCCTGGTGGGCCTGCGTGCACGGCTACCAGGTGCCTGAGCTCGACGCGGCCGCCACCGCCCAGCTCGGCAAGATGTCCCACGTGATGTTTGGCGGCCTGACCCATGCCCCGGCGGTCGAGCTCTGCCGCAAACTGGTGGAAATCACCCCGAAGGGGCTGGATCGGGTCTTTCTGGCGGATTCCGGCTCGGTGGCGGTGGAGGTGGCCCTCAAGATGGCCCAGCAGTACTGGCATGCCAAAGGGACGCCTCGCGCCAAATTCGTTGCCCTTCGGGGCGGCTATCACGGCGACACCTTCGGCGCCATGAGCGTGTGCGACCCGGATGGCGGCATGCACGAGCTCTACCAGGGCTTCCTGCCCGAGCACCATTTCGTCGAAGCGCCAAGCTGCCGCTTCCACGCCCAGTGGGACGAGCAGAGCGTGGTGGAGCTGGCCACCCTGGTGGCGGATCATCACGAGGAAATTGCCGCCATCGTGCTCGAACCCATCGTCCAGGGGGCAGGCGGCATGCGCTTCTACCACCCCCGCTACCTGCAGTGGGTGCGCGCCCTGTGCGACGAGTTCGGCGTGCTGCTCATAGCAGATGAAATCGCCACCGGCTTTGGCCGCACCGGCCAGCTCTTTGCCTGCGACTGGGCGGGGATCAGCCCCGACATCCTGTGTCTGGGCAAAGCGCTCACCGGCGGCTACCTAACGCTGTCGGCCACCCTCACTACCGAGCATGTCGCCCACACCATCTGTGACGGCAAGGCGGGCGTCTTCATGCACGGCCCCACCTTCATGGGCAACCCGCTCGCCTGCGCGGTAGCCAACGCCTCCATCGAGTTGTTGCTCGCCTCCCCGTGGCAGGCGCGGGTGCAAGCCATCGAACACCAACTCAAAACCGAACTGGTGGAGCTGACCTTGCACCCGGCGGTGGCGGATGTGCGGGTGCTCGGCGCCATCGGGGTGGTGGAGATGAAGGAGCGGGTGGACGTGGCGCGCATCCAGCGCAAGTTCGTGGAGCTGGGCGCCTGGATCCGTCCCTTTGGCAAGCTCATCTACCTGATGCCCCCCTTCGTCATCACGTCCGACGCGCTGCGAGTATTGACCGGCGCCATCCACGAGGCCATCACCAGCGGCCAATATTGAGTCCGGTTGAACGGGCCCTGCATGAGAACGCAGGGCCTTTCGGCGCTTTTTCATCAGAATGTGAGCAAGACACCAAAACCCGTCCGGCGAGGAGAGTAGACTGCGCGGGTTTTACCCAACAGATGTACCAGTCCCATGCGCCTCTCCATTGCTGCCAAGATCAACTTCTTCCTGCTCTTCATCTTCTCCATGGTGTTGGTGTTTTCCGCGGCCTATCAGGCGGTGCGCGAGCGTGACCTCATCCTGACCCTCATCAAGGAACAGAGCCGCGAGCAGACCGAGGCCTACTTCGACGGCCTCAACATGCTGATGCTGACCGGCAAGATGGACGCCCGCGACACCCTGCGCGCCAAGTTTCTCGATCACGCCCACGTGGAAGATGCCCGCATCGTGCGCGGGGCGGCGGTCAACAAGCAGTACGGGCCGGGCCGTGACGTCGAGGCCCCGAAGGACAGGTACGATGCCCTGGCGCTGGCGGGCAAGGGGAGCCTGGAGGTAGAACATGACGGCATGCACAGCCGGCTGGTGGTGACCCGCCCGCTGCTGGCCAGAAAGGATTTTCGCGGTACCGACTGCACCAGCTGCCACCAGGTGCCGGAAAACACCGTACTGGGAGCGGTGCGTTTTGACTACTCCCTCGACACCCTGTTTACCCGGGTGGAGCAGAACATCCTCACCTCGGCCCTGAGCCTCACCCTCATCTTCGGGCTGGGACTCCTGCTCACCCTCTGGGTCATCCGCACCTGGATAGTCCGCCCTCTCAACCAGCTGACCCGCTCCATGGAGGAGGCCACCGATCGCAACGACTTCGGCCACAGGCTGGAGGGGGATGAAGGGGACGAGATTGGCCGGGTGGCGCTCGCCTACAACCAGATGCTCGACAGCGTGGAGCGCCAGATAGGCAAGCGCCCCGCCTCTCAGGGGATGGATGACGGCGACGGCCCTCAGCCCCGGTAGTAAAGCAGCAGGCAGGCCACCAGGATCAGCAGCAGGATGAAGATATTGACGTGGCGGGCATCTTCCTGCCGGCGGCTGCGGCCACGGGCCAGCACCAGCACCACCAGGGTCAGCAGGCAGCAACCCCAGAGCCCGCGCTCCAGCCAGGGGGTAAGCAGGGGGTCCCAGCTCTGGCGCACTTTGACGCCCCCATAGACCAGAAAGCCGTAAGCCACCTCTGGCCGGGCGAAGTGATAGAGGGAGAGCAGGGCGACAAAGCCGCCCCAGCAGAGGATCACCAGCCCCTGCAACACCCGTATCCAGCCATCCGGCCCCCGCCTGCGCTCCTTCACCCTCACCCCCGTCCAGCCGCCATGATCCATGCACGATGCATGGGGAAATCCCCGCAAGGGTCCGACATTTTTGCTTGTTTATCAAACCTGCGCGGGTAAGATGAACGGCTTAGTCTGCCATGGTGGGCCAACTGCGCCCGGGCCAGACCCCTAGTGTTGCAAATAGCGCTGCAAGAACAAGCTGGAGACAATATTTCGATGACGCACGCATCCGTAGTTGATGTGCTGGCCGGTAAGTATTCGGTCGGCACCACCCTGACTGTGAAAGGGTGGATCCGGACCCGCCGCGATTCCAAGGCGGGAATCTCATTTTTGGCCGTTTCCGATGGCTCCTGCTTCCATCCGGTGCAGGCCGTCGCCCCCAATACCCTGGCCAATTACGAGAATGAAGTGCAACGTCTGACCACAGCTTGCTCCGTCGAAGTGACCGGCACCGTGGTCGAGTCCCAGGGCAGCGGCCAGGCGTTCGAACTGCAGGCCACCGAGGTCAAGGTGGTGGGCTGGGTCGAAGATCCGGACACCTACCCCATGTCTGCCAAGCGCCACAGCATCGAGTACCTGCGCGAGCAGGGCCACCTGCGTGCCCGCACCAACATCGTCGGTGCCGTGACCCGGGTGCGCAACTGCCTCTCCCAGGCCATTCACCGCTTCTTCCACGAACAGGGCTACCTCTGGATCGCGGCGCCCCTCATCACTGCCTCCGACACTGAAGGGGCCGGCGAGATGTTCCGCGTCTCCACCCTGGACATGGAAAACCTGCCGCGCACCCCCGAAGGCAAGGTGGACTACGACAAGGACTTCTTCGGCAAGGAGACCTTCCTGACCGTGTCCGGCCAGCTGAACGTCGAAACCTACGCCTGCGCCCTGTCCAAGGTCTACACCTTCGGCCCGACCTTCCGCGCCGAAAACTCCAACACCAGCCGCCACCTGGCCGAGTTCTGGATGGTGGAGCCGGAAGTGGCCTTCGCCGATCTGGAAGACAACGCCGCCCTGGCCGAAGCCATGCTGAAGTACGTCTTCAACGCCGTGCTGACCGAGCGCCGCGACGATCTGGAGTTCTTCGCCCAGCACGTGGACAAGGACGCCATCGGCCGTCTGGAGCGCTTCGTCGCCTCCGACTTCGCCCAGATTGACTACACCGATGCCATCGACGTGCTGCAAAACTGCGGCAAGAGCTTTGAGTTCCCGGTCTCCTGGGGCATCGATCTCTCCTCCGAGCACGAGCGCTACCTGGCCGAGGAGCACTTCAAGTCCCCGGTGGTGGTGAAGAACTATCCGAAGGACATCAAGGCCTTCTACATGCGCCTCAACGACGACGGCAAGACCGTTGCCGCCATGGACGTACTGGCCCCGGGGATCGGCGAGATCATCGGCGGCTCCCAGCGTGAAGAGCGTCTCGAGGTGCTGGATGCCCGTCTGGCCGAGATGGGTCTGAACAAGGAAGACTACTGGTGGTACCGCGATCTGCGTCGCTACGGCACCGTGCCCCACTCCGGCTTCGGTCTGGGCTTCGAGCGCCTGGTGGTCTACGTGACCGGCATGGGCAACGTGCGCGACGTGATCCCCTTCCCCCGTACTCCCCGCACCGCCGAGTTCTAAGGCGACCCGCCCACTCGCACCGTGCAAAAGCCGCCCCCCGGGGTCGGCTTTTTTTATGCCCGCCTCGCTCTTCCCGCACGTGTTATTCCCGCCTTTTGCATTCCAAACCCTGTGCGCTCCCCCATCTTTCCCGTCATTTATCTGGTGTGCGCCAGGAAGCGGTCCCCTGTTCAAGGGCTGAACCGTAGTTTTTATGCACTTAAATCGGAAAAAAGCCGGTTGTTGAAGCAACGCAATTTTTTACCCCTTTAGGGGTGACAAAATATTCATTAACCCTTCAGGGGTAATTGATGACAGCGGATCCCGGGCAGCTGGCCGATGGGGACATGGATAAAACACACGAGGTAATGGAATGATCTTGATGGAATTTTTGGTGGTACTCGGCTGCTTGCTGCTGGGTACCCGCTTCGGGGGCATGGGGCTGGGTCTTATCAGCGGCATTGGTCTGTTCCTGCTGACCTTCGTCTTCGGCCTGGTGCCGGGCGAGCCGCCGGTGCAGGTAATGCTGACCATACTGGCGGTCATTGGCTGCGCCGCCACCCTGCAGACCGCCGGCGGTCTCAACCTGATGATGCAGGTGGCCGAGCGTCTGCTGCGCCGTCACCCCCAGTACATCACCCTGCTGGCGCCGCTCACGACCTGGACCCTCACCTTCCTGTGCGGTACCGGCCACGTGGTCTACACCATGTTCCCCATCATCGCCGACATCGCGCTGCAGAAGAACATCCGTCCGGAGCGCCCCATGGCAGTGGCGTCCGTAGCCTCCCAGATGGCCATCTGCGCCTCGCCGGTCTCGGTGGCCGTGGTCTCCATGGTCTCCATCCTGGCGGCGGCTCACGGCGTGGGTCAGGCCTACGGTCTGCTCGACATCCTGATGGTCGCCATCCCCTCCTCTCTCATGGGTGTCATGATGGCGGCCCTGTGGAGCCTGCGCCGCGGCAAGGATCTGGACAAGGACGAGGAGTTCCAGGCCAAGATCAAGGACCCTGCCCAGCGGGACTTCATCTACGGCGGTGGTGAAACCCTGCTCAACACCAAGTTCCCGAAAGAGGCCTACTGGTCCACCTGGATCTTCTTCGCCGCCATCGCTGCCGTGGTGCTGCTGGGGGCCGATGAGGCGCTGCGCCCCGTCTTCACCATCAAGGAGAAGACGGGGCCCCTCTCCATGAACCTGGTGATCCAGATGATGATGCTGATCGCCGGCGCCATCATCCTGATGCGCTGCAAGGTCAAGCCGGGGGAGATCGCCAACGGCGCCGTCTTCAAGGCGGGCATGGTCGCCATCTTCTCCGTGTTCGGGGTCGCCTGGATGAGTGAAACCTTCTTCCAGGCCCACATGCCGCTGCTCAAGGAGACCCTGGCCCATGTGGTACAGGCCCAGCCCTGGACCTACGCCCTGGTGCTCTTCCTCATCTCCAAGCTGGTGAACAGCCAGGCCGCGGCGCTCACCGCCATCGCCCCCATGGGGCTGGCGCTGGGGGTCGAACCCAAACTGCTCATCGCCTTCCTGCCGGCGAGCTACGGCTACTTCGTGCTGCCGACCTACCCGAGCGATCTCGCCTGCATCGGCTTCGACCGCTCCGGCACCACCCGCATCGGCAAGTTCATCATCAACCACAGCTTCATCATTCCGGGCCTCATCGGGGTGGTGACCTCCTGTACCCTGGGCTTCATCCTGACCAGCATCCTGCTGTAACAGGCATCCAGTGCGAGCGGCTCCCCGTGGGAGCCGCTTTTTTATCCCCGCATCCCCGGCCCGCGCTTTGCCATCGCCCCCCACTCTGGGTAGCATGAGCCCTCTTTTATTCAGCGGAAATCCCCCATGTCTCGCGTCATCCTGCTCTGGAGCGGCGGCAAAGATGCCATGCAGGCCCTCTGCCACGCCCGGGAAGCGGGCCATCAGGTGGTAGCCCTGATCACCTTTGCCCCGCCAGCGCCCCGCTTTCTCGCCCATCCCCTGTCACAGGTTCGCCGTCAGGCGGCGGCCCTCGCACTGCCCCATCAGCTGGTCACCATCGAAGCACCGTTCGATCTCGGTTATGAGCGGGCGCTGGCGGCATTGAAAGAGGAGTGGCAACTCGATGGGGTCGTCACCGGCGACATCGACAGCGTGGGGGGCGCGCCGAACTGGATCCGCGAGCGCTGTCGACCCCTGGGGCTCACCGTTCACACCCCGCTATGGCAACAACCCCGCGAGGCGTTGCTGGCGGACATGCTGGCCCGCGGCATCGTCGCCCACCTCTCCTGCGTCGATACCCGGGTACTGGCCCCCGAGTGGGTGGGGCGCAGGCTCGATGCGGCCACCCTGGCCGAATTGCAGCAACTGGCGGCAACCCGGGGCTTCGATGCCTGCGGCGAGCAGGGGGAGTACCACACCATGGTGACCGACGGCCCCGGGTTTGCGGCGCCGCTGACACTCGGCCACTGGCAGGTGGCGCGCCAGGAGCACCTCGCCTATCTGCTGGAGGACGAGGAATGACGTCTCACGAGGGCGACACATAAAAAACGGGAGGCGCTGGCCTCCCGTTTTGCTTGTCCTTAACGTTGACCTAGTTGGCCAGCTTGCCCAGCACCCGCTTAAGCAGGCGGATGCGCGGCTCGATGCTGTCCAGCAGCAGGAACTCCGCCTCCGAGTGAAAGCCACCCCCCATGGGGCCGAAGCCATCGAGGGACGGCACCCCGGCCGCCGCGGTGAAATTGGCATCGGAGCCGCCACCGGCCTCCAGCCAGGTGAAAGGGACTCCCTCCTCCCTGCCTGCCGCCTCCACCAGTGCCATCAGGGCCTCGGTGTCGCCGCTCGGGCGCATCGCGGGCTTGAAGCTCTGGCGCGCCACCTCGACCCGGCAACCGGCGAGGAAGGGGTTGTTGGCCATGAAGGTGAGCCGGTCGTGCACCGCCTGCGCCTCTTCGTTGCGCCAGAAGCGCAGATCCACGATCGCCTCGGCAAAGTCGGGCACCACGTTGACGCCGGTCCCCCCCTGCACCACCCCCACGTTCATGGTGGTACCGGTTTCCATGTTGACCTGCTGGTTGATGGCGAGCACCCAGTGGGCCAGCTCCGTGATGGCGGAGATCCCTTGTGCCAGGGCCGAACCGGCATGGGAGGCCTTGCCGTGGAAGGTGATGCGGTACTTGGCATTGCCCTTGCGGGCGCTGATGAGATCCCCGCTCGGGCGGGCCGCCTCGGCCACCAGCACGCAGCCGCTCTGTCTGGCCCGCTCCACCAGCCACTCTTTGGACCAGGGGGAACCAATCTCCTCGTCGCAGTTGCAGCAAACCAGCACCTTGAGCCTGGCCAGCACGGCCGGGTCCAGCTCTTTCAAGGCATACCAGGTAGAGAGCAGGCCGCTCTTCATGTCCGAGACGCCGGGGCCAAAGGCCTGATTGCCTTCGATTTTCAGCGGTCGCTTGGCCGCCGTCCCCTCGGGGAAGACGGTGTCCATGTGGCCCACCAGCATGACGTCGTAGTGATCCGCCCCCGGGGCATTGGTTGCCTCGAGGCAGGGGCCGCACTCGGCGGCGAACTGGTGGCGGGTCACCTGCCAGCCGATGGCCTCATATTTCTCGGTCATGATGTCGGCGACCCGGGCCACCCCGGCCGGGGTGCGGGTGCCGCAGTCGAGGTTGATGAGCGGGGCGAGATCCGCCAGATAGGTATCGAGGGAAAACGGGCGCGTGAGGTCGTTCATTGTCTTCTCCATGGAACAATCTGCGTAAAACACAGACTGTTTTTGCAACGATAAGAGTGGGCGGGCACTCGACGCCGTCTCGTCAACGGCGGTCGGCCAGCGTGGATCAACTGGCCGCCGCCTCTACTACACCAGAGCCTTTACATGAACAGCAGATAGTTGAGGAGCAGCGCCGTCACCAGGGCCCCCGCCATGGGCACGCTGGTGCGCTTGACCACCACGAAGGGAGAGACCTTGGCGATGCCCGCACAGGCGATGAGCACCGCCGCGATGGGGGAGACGGTGCGGCCGATGCTCGAGGCGAGCTGCATCGGCAGCAGCATGGTCACCGCTGGCACGCCAAACTTGGCTGCCACCGCGGGGGCCAGGGAGGAGAAACTGAGGAAGGCTGCGTTGCCCGAGCCCATGATGACCGCCGCCACCATGATGAGCCCCACCATCACCAGGGTCATCAGGCCGCTGCCGATGCCGG
The DNA here is from genome assembly GCF_040908265.1 of Aeromonas sp. R5-1. Classification (NCBI taxonomy): domain Bacteria; kingdom Pseudomonadati; phylum Pseudomonadota; class Gammaproteobacteria; order Aeromonadales; family Aeromonadaceae; genus Aeromonas; species Aeromonas sp. R5-1. The sequence continues at coordinate 52,156 of NZ_JBFODJ010000110.1, read as the reverse complement.
CATTGCTGGCAGAGTGCAGCAGGGTGTCGATGGCGCCGATGGCCTTGAGGGATTCGGCGAAGAGCTCGGCACAGACGATGAGCGCCACCACGGGGCCGAACACCTTGCCCATGCCGTCGAGGAAGCTGGAGAGCCCCGCGAAGGCGGTGCGCACCGAGCGGGTGCGCAGCAGCTCGCACAGCATGCCGATAAAGACCGACAGCAGCATGGCCACCTCCACGCTGACGCTGATGCTGGTCACCAGGAGCTTGGAGAAGGTCATCATCAGTACGAAGGGGATGATGGGCAGCAGGCCGTACCAGGTTGGCGCGGCCACCTCGTCCGCCCCTTTTTCGTCAAGCTCCGCGTGCTCGCCGCGATGCAGGGCCGGATCCCAGCCCTCCTGACGGTCACAGTGCCGCTGCCAGAAGAAGTGCAGCACCATGGTCACCAGCAGCATGGGGGCCACCAGCCAGATCTGGTAGTCGACGAAGTAGCTGGTGGGATCCATGCCGGATTGACCGGCGGAGAAGATGGCGTTGGTCTGGGTCGGGCCGATTTCGAACGCCTGGGAGGTGGCGATGACGCCGCAGGCGGAAGCCGGGCTGATGCCGAGGTTGCGCATCACAGGGTACATGGTGACCATCAACAGCAGGCCAAGGCCGGTGGCGGAGGTGACGAACAGGGAGACGAAGACCGCCACCAGGTAGCAGATGGCCAGCATCAGGTAGCTGGACTGGATGCCCGCCACCGGTTTGACCGCCACCCGCACCAGGGCCTGGGAGGCGCCGATATGGGACATGTAGGTGGCAAAGCCCGCCACCGCCATGATGGTGAGGCCAAGGCCCGCCGCCCGGTAGGAGAAGATCCCCTTGAACACCTCGAACAGGTCGAACAGGGCGAAGCCGGTGCTCTTGTCAGCGGGCAGAATGGGGTGCAATCCCAGCCAGTAGGCCACCGCAAAGAGGGCCATGCCCGCCAGCGCCAACACCGCCTGCGGGTTGTAATCCTTGATGATGCCGTAGACCACGGCGATCAGCACGAGCAAGACGAAGACGAGTTCCAAGGTGCACTCCTGACAAGATTATCGAGAAGCGCAATTTAGTGGGGGATCTCCCCTTTCCTCTTGATCACCATCAATAAAGATGGAAAAAGCAAACGGTTGTAGATTTTTATTCCGAAAATAAAATTAAAAACGACATTTAACATCAAGGAACTGGATCTAGAATGCTCCCCAGGGTATCCCTGACCAACAACCGCCACTTTGTTTGCGTTGGATCAACATCCCGCCGGGGTGAACTGGCCAAGATGCCCGTCGACACAGAGCGACCATTTCGCACCGGAGAGAGTTATGACAAACCAAGCCACCGCAGGCACCCCGACCTGCGACTGCAAGCTGTGGGACATCCTCGTCGAGTCTGCAAAGGAACGCACCACCATTCGTTACTCCAAACTGGCCAGGCAGGCCGGGCTGGAGCAGTGCCAGGATGAACTGCGTACCCTGCTGCAACGCATCCGCATGTATTGCACCGAAAATCACCTGCCCATTCTCTCCGCCATCGTGATGGATGACGTGGGCAAGTACGCCGGCCTCTCCTCCAGCCTGCCGGATGCCCCCTGGGAGCGGGCACGGGTCTTCGATCACGAGTGGACCACCCTGCACTGAGTGCCGCCCCCTGAATCCGGAACGCGCCCAGACCAGCAGGCGCGTTCTGGTTTTTGGCCCCCGCCGTTTCTTCCCCGGCCCCAGCGGCCCCATCCGGCCAGGTGTGCTTCCCTGTGAGGCGCCCTGCCCCCTGTCGTTCTATCCGGCCAGGTGTGCAGCATAAGGGCCTCCCGCCCCCGGTCTCCCCCTTTGATGCCGCAGCGCATCCCGTCACAGACCAGCGTGTGCTGGCGCGCGGCCCCCTCCCTTCTCCACTCGGCCTGACTGGTAAAACCAGCCCATCCGGCCATGAGCGTTGCCATGGGGAGACCACAATGCCAGAATCGGGCCCTTGCACGATTTCAGGGCCGCCGGCCCGCAGACAAAGGATCCCCCATGGCCACCACCCTCTATGGCATCAAGAACTGCGACACCATCAAGAAGGCCCGCAAGTGGCTGGAAGAGGCGGGTATCGATTACCGCTTTCACGATCACCGCGCCGACGGTCTGAGCCCGGAGCAGCTCGATCTCTGGCTCGCCAAGCTGGGCTGGGAAGCCCTGCTCAACACCCGTGGCACCACCTTCCGCGCCCTGCCGGAAGCAGAAAAACAGGGGCTCGACACCGCCAAGGTCCGTGACCTGCTGCTGGCCCACCCGGCCATGATAAAGCGCCCGCTGCTGGACCAGGACGGCACCCTGACCCTGGGCTTCAAGGCAGACCTCTATCAATCCCTCTTCTCCCGTTAACTTTTTCTGTTAAGGAACACCGATGTCGGACGTCATCACACTGGCCAAGGATCTGATCAGCCGCCCCTCCGTGACCCCCCTGGATGAAGGGTGCCAGACCCTGATGGCGGAGCGCCTCGCACGCCTGGGGTTCGTCATCGAACCCATGGTCTTTGAGGACACCACCAACCTCTGGGCACGCCGTGGCAGCGAGGGTCCCCTCTTCTGCTTCGCCGGCCACACCGACGTGGTACCCGCCGGCCCCCTGGAGAAGTGGGACACCCCGCCATTCGAGCCGACCATCAAGGACGGCATGCTCCATGGCCGGGGCGCCGCCGACATGAAGGGATCTCTGGCCGCCATGGTGGTGGCGACCGAGCGCTTCGTGGCCGAGCACCCGGACCACAAGGGCTCCATCGCGTTTCTCATCACCTCGGATGAAGAGGGGCCCTTCATCAACGGCACGGTGCGCGTCATCGACACCCTGGAGGCACGCAACGAGAAGATCCGCTGGTGCATCGTCGGCGAACCCTCCTCCACCGCCCAGGTCGGGGACGTGGTGAAGAACGGCCGTCGCGGCTCCATCACCGGCGATCTGCTGGTGCGCGGGGTGCAGGGCCACGTCGCCTACCCCCATCTGGCGGACAACCCTATCCACAAGGCGGCCCCGGCGCTGGCGGAGCTCGCCGCCATCGAGTGGGACAAGGGCAACGCCTACTTCCCCCCCACCAGCTTCCAGATCGCCAACATCCAGGGCGGCACCGGCGCCTCCAACGTCATTCCGGGGGAGTTGCAGGTCCAGTTCAACTTCCGCTTCAGCACCGAGCTCACCGATGCGGCTATCCGCGAGCGGGTCGAGGCGCTGCTGACCCGTCACGGCCTGGACTTCGAGCTGAAGTGGACCCTCTCCGGCCAGCCCTTCCTGACGGACACCGGCGCCCTGCTGGACGCCACCGTCGCCGCCGTGGCGGCAGTGAACGGCCAGCAGCCGGCCCTGCTCACCACGGGGGGCACGTCCGATGGGCGCTTCATCGCTCCCACCGGGGCGGAAGTCATCGAGCTCGGCCCGGTCAACGCCACCATCCACAAGGTGAACGAGTGCGTGAAGGCGGACGATCTGGATCTGCTGGCGGACATGTACCAAGGGGTGCTGGCACGACTGCTGGTATGAGCGGTGCTCCGGACAAGAGAGACCAGACCATGAATCAGGATCAACTTCTTGGGCTGGATGAGAGCCACCTCATCCTGGTGGGGCGCGGCCCCCATCGTCTGACCGCCGCCACCGCGGCGGCCTTCAACGACATGCAGGTGGCTGCCGCCCATGCCGGTTTCAACCTGCAGGCGGCCTCCAGCTGGCGCGGCTTCGAGCGCCAGCTCGCCATCTGGAACGGCAAATGGCGCGGGGAGCGCCCTCTGCTGGATGCGCACAACCAGCCCCTCGATGCCCTGCAACTGGGCGAGACCGAGCGACTGCACGCCATCCTGCACTGGAGCGCCCTGCCCGGCACCAGCCGCCATCACTGGGGCACGGATCTCGACATCTACGATCCGGACTGCCTGCCCGCCGGCACCCGGCTCGCGCTGGAACCCTGGGAGTACGAGGCGGGCGGCTGGTTTGCCGATTTGCGCGAATGGCTGGACGATCACATGAACGACTTCGGCTTCTTCCTGCCCTATGCAAAAGGGGAGCAACCGGATCAGGGGGTGGCCTACGAGCCCTGGCACCTGAGCTTCGCGCCCGAATCCGACGGGCTGGCCCTGGATCCGGCGGCGCTGGCGCTTTGTCTGGAACGGGCGGATATTGAAGGCAAGGAGTGCATCCTGGCTCATCTCGACGAGATCCTGGCCCGCTATGTCACCCCGGCACACCACGAAAGGAGATTCTGATGAGCTTGTGGTTATGGATAGGCTTGCCGCTGCTGTTTTTGCTCGGCCTGTTTCTCAACGCCATCAAGGACATGAAGCAGCTCGAGAAACAACTGCCCAAGTACAAGGACAAGATCCGGGAGGTCAAGGACGACGAGGACGACTGACCCTCCTCGCAGGAGCCCGTCGGCGCTCCTGCCCCCTTCCCGTCCACGGCATTTTTCCGCCCTCTGCCGCCCCCTGAGCCGGCCCTGAAAGCCCCATCCATTGCCCCCTTTCCCTGCGCTTTCCCGCGCGGTCACTTCGCCCTCGCCCTGCTTGAAAACTGCGCAACAAACGTAAAAAACTGCAAAACAATGCACAATTAAGCCACACAAAGGGGGTCAATCTGCATATAATGTGCCTGTTTTGCAGCCCGCCATAAGGAGTTCGCCATTGGATGCCACCACCGTCAACAGTTTCTTCTTCATCGGTGCCCTGTTGGTGGGCGCCAGTGTCCTGTTGAGCGCACTCTCCTCCAGAGTCGGCATCCCCATCCTGGTCATCTTCCTCGCCGTCGGCATGCTGGCGGGTGAGGATGGTCCCGGCGGCATCCACTTCGCCGACTACTCGGTCGCCTACCTGGTGGGCAACCTGGCACTGGCCATCATTCTGCTGGACGGCGGCATGCGCACCCGGGTCTCCTCCTTTCGGGTCGCGCTCTGGCCCGCGCTCTCGCTGGCCACAGTCGGGGTGGCCATCACCACCGGCCTCACGGGCCTCGCCGCCGCCTGGCTGTTCGACCTCAACCTGATGCAGGGGATGCTCATCGGTGCCATCGTCGGCTCCACCGATGCGGCGGCGGTCTTCTCCCTGCTCGGCGGGCGCAGCCTCAACGAGCGGGTCAGCGCCACCCTGGAGATAGAATCGGGCAGCAACGACCCCATGGCGGTCTTTCTCACCGTCACCCTGATCGAGGTGCTGGCCACCGCCCAGCAGGGGCTGGATGCCGGCTTCCTGCTGCTGCAACTCGTCAAGCAGTTTGGTCTGGGCGCAGGCATCGGCCTTGCGGGAGGCTGGCTGCTGTGGAAACTCATCAACACCGCTCGCCTCGCCCCCGGTCTCTATCCCCTGCTCACCGTGAGCGGCGGCCTGCTCATCTTCGCCCTCACCACGGCGGTGGGGGGCAGCGGCATCCTGGCCATCTACCTCACCGGCCTGCTGCTTGGCAACCTCTCCCTGCGCAGCCGCAGCACCACCCTCTCCGTGCTGGACGGCCTGACCTGGCTCAGCCAGATCGGCATGTTCCTGGTGCTGGGGCTGCTCGCCTCTCCCCACAAGTTGCTGCCCATCGCCCTGCCGGCGCTGGCCCTGGCCATGTGGATGATCCTGTTTGCCCGTCCGGTGTCGGTCTGGATTGGACTGCTGCCGTTCAAGAACTTCGCGCCCCGCGAGCGCTGGTTCATCTCCTGGGTGGGGCTGCGCGGCGCCGTGCCCATCATCCTGGCGGTCTTCCCCATGATGGCGGGGCTGCCCAATGCCCAGCTCTACTTCAATGTCGCCTTCTTCGTGGTGCTGGTTTCGCTCATCCTGCAGGGCAGCTCGCTGCCACTGGCATCAAAGCTGGCGCGAGTGGAGGTGCCCGCCCCGCCCTCTCCCATCAACCGCTCTGGGCTGGAAATCGATCTCGACAGCCAGTGGGAAACCTTCGTCTATCGCCTGAACGCCGAGAAGTGGTGCATCGGTTCTCCCTTGCGGGAGCTGCGCATGCCCCAGGGCACACGCATCTGCGCCCTGTTCCGCGGCCAGGAGTTGCTCCACCCCTCGGGCAGTACCTGCCTGCAATCCGATGACATCCTCTGCGTCATCGGCCACGAGCACGACCTGCCCGCCCTCGGTCAGCTCTTCAGCCAGGCGCCGGAGCAGGATCTGGGCCCGCGCTTCTTCGGTGACTTCCTGCTGGAGGCCAACGCCAGGCTGGTGGATCTCGCCCCGCTCTACGGGCTGGATGTGAGCGAGGTGGCGGATCAGAGCCTCGGCGATTTTATTGCCCATCAGTTGGGCGATAATCTGGTGGTCGGTGACCATGTCGCCTGGCAGGGACTGCTCTGGACGGTGGCGGAAATGGAAGAGGGTGAACCCCGCAAGATAGGGGTACGCTTCCTGGAAGAAGACCCCGTCTAGGCGCCGGCCATCGTAGCCCGCATTTGTGTGAGAAGGGAGTGAACCATGCCTTATCAAACCCTGTTGTCCGGTCTGTATCCTCCCTCGCCCAAGCTGGGCCTCATCGAGGGTTTCTTTGGCAAGGGCTGGAGCTGGGAAGCCCGTGCCCGCTACGCCCAGTGGCTGCCCCGCCACGGCTATGGCTTCTACCTCTACGCCCCCAAGGAAGACGGCTACCTGCGCAAGCACTGGGCCACACCCTGGCCCGCCGACCAGCTTGAAGCCCTGTGCCAGCTCGCCCGCCAGTGCCGGGAGAACGGTCTGGCCTTCGGGGTGGGCCTGAGCCCCATGGGGGCCCATCACGACTATGCCCGCCAGCGACCCGCCCTGCTGGAGAAGGTGAGGCTCATCGAAGAGGCGCTCAAGCCCGATATCCTGGCGATCCTGTTTGACGACATGAAGGGGGACACCCCGGATCTCGCCCACTGGCAGCTCACCATCGCCCACGACATCGCGGCCCACACCGACGCAGGCCGCCTGCTGTTCTGCCCCAGCTACTACAGCACGGATCCGGTGCTGGAGAAGGTGTTCGGTGCCATGCCCCCCCACTATCTGCAGGATCTGGGTCAGGGGCTCGACAGGCGCATCGATGTCTTCTGGACCGGCCCCAAAGTCTGCTCCACCGAGTATCCGGCTCCCCACCTCAAACAGGCCGCCGACTGGCTCCATCGCAAGCCCTTCCTGTGGGACAACTATCCGGTCAATGACGGCAGCAAGGCGAGCAGCTTCCTGCACCTGCGCGCCTTCGAAAACCGTCCGGCAGAGCTGGCGGATCTCGTGAGCGGCCATGCGGTCAATCCCATGAAGCAGGCGGCCCTCTCGGCCCTGCCGCTCGCCACCCTGCCCATGAGCTACAAGCTCGGCAAGCAGTACGATCCTGACAAGGCGCTGCACGCCTCCCTCAACGCCACCTGCGGGCCGCAGATCTCCGCCATGATCCAGGCCGACCTGCCGCTCTTCCAGGACATCGGTCTGGCCCAGCTCACCCCCGAGCAGGTCATCCATCTCAAGGGCCGCTACCTGCCGTTCCAGGATCAGGCCTGCGTGAACGAGATCCTGCGCTGGCTGGCCGGGGAGTACGTGTTCGATCCGGACTGCCTGACCGACTGACCTCATGAGTCCATGAAAAGTGGGGTCATGAAAAAACGGGCCCATGTAAAAGGCCACCTCCCGGGCAGGGAGGTGGCCTTTTTGCATCATCTCTCTTCAGGTGCCCCATGGCGTCACATAGGGCGGCAGATTGAGCGGGTGTTTAGCCGAGGGCCAGCCAGACCCCGACAAACAGCATGAGAGAGCCCGCGATCCGGTTCATCAGAGTGACATTGCCGCTCTTGGCGAGGAAATGGCGCAAGGTGCGGCCACCGCTGGCATAGAGCATCAGGCAGGAGAACTCGATGACCAGGATGAGCGCGACCAGGGCACCTATCTGGGGTGCCATCGGCTTGGCTGCATTGATGAAGGGGGGCAGCAGGGAGACCATGAAGGCCCACCCCTTGGGGTTGGCGATGGCGGTCACGAACCCCTGCACGGCCAGTCCCATGGGGCTGGTCTGCTGGCCCGCCGAGAGATCCGCCGGGATGGCCATCTTGCCCTTGGCCTGCCACATCTGGATGCCAAGCCAGACCAGGTAGGCGCCACCTACATATTTGAATGCAGAGAACAGGGCCGGGTAGTTGAGCATGACTGCCGCCACCCCGACCACCGACAGCACGGAGACCAGGCCGACGCCGACAAGCTCCCCCCACATCATGTGCAGGGTACGGCGCACCCCCAGACTCATGCCCAGGGTCATCGCCAGGGTCATGCACATACCGGGGGTTACTGAGACAAAAAAGAACGTGGGAATAAAGAGCGCCAAGATGGCGGGATCAATCCAGTCGGACACACTACACCTCCAGGGTAACAAGCAGACGATCTTGCCTATCACACTCTTTTAACACAAGAAAAACCTTTTCATTCAGCAAGAATTCAGCATTAAAAACCCTGTGACAAGGATTGTCGCGCCTGTGTAAGATGCCGCCTCACTCCTCTTTCGGGTTAGGATCTTTCATGTCATTGAATAATCTGTCCATTCGTCTTCAAGTGCTTATCCCTCTCCTGCTCGCCAGCCTGTTGATGCTGCTGATGGCCGTGATCAGCAAACAGGAAATCGACGGTGCCATTCAGGACATGAATGAAACCACCGCCAGCGTCACCCGCCACAAGGACGACATCGCGGCCCTGATCCACGCCACCTACCGGCTGCGCACCAACGCCATCTACGGCCTGTACGATGAGGCCCTCTTCGCCCAGTTGCCGGCCCAGCTCTCCGCCGCCGAACAGGAGATTGGCGCCATCCTGACCAGACTGGTTGTCACCGGTGCCGAGCAGGACAACCGTCAGGTCGCGGCCGCCCTGCAGGCCTACCTCGGCCATACCCGCAGCAGCATGCTGCCCCTGCTGACCGCCAAGTACCAAGGCAGTGGCGATCCCGCCGCCTATGAGCAGGCCCGCCTGCACTTTCGCGATCTGGGGGAGGCGCTCATCAAGCAGATCGATGCCATGTCCGTCCACATCAATCAGCTGACCCAGACTGAGATTGCCGAGGAGCAGGCCCACTACCGCGCGACCCTGCTGCGCACCCTGCTGCTGATGGGGGGCACCCTGATCGCGGCCCTGCTGGGTGGCTGGTGGATCTCCGGGCGCATCGTGCAGCCCATCGGCCAGTTGCAGGAGGTGATGCACGCCGTCGCCCTCGGCCGCTTCAACGTGCGTGCCAATGCCGAAGGCAACAACGAGCTGGGCCAGCTCGCTAGGGATATCAACCGGACCCTGAGCCAGCTTGCCAACACCATCCAGACCCTGACCGGCATCAGCGGCAATGTGGCCTCCGCCGCCACCGAGCTTGCCGCTGTCATGACCCAGGCAGAGGTCAACGCCCAGCAGCAGCGCGGTGAGACCGAACAGGTGGCCTCCGCCGTCACCGAGCTGGCCAGTACCGCTGACAACGTCAACCACAATGCCGCCCTGGCCGACGAGCTGGCCCGGGATGCCAACAGTCGGGTCGAGCAGGGGCTGACCCTGTTTGCCGAAAGCATCGAGGCCAACGGCCGCATGGCGGGCAGTCTGGAGAACGCCGCGACTGTGGTGGCCAGGCTCAAGTCCCAGTCCGAGCAGATCGGCAAGGTGATCGAAGTCATTCAGAGCATTTCGGAGCAGACCAACCTGCTGGCCCTCAACGCCGCCATCGAGGCGGCCCGCGCCGGTGAAAGCGGCCGCGGCTTTGCGGTGGTGGCCGACGAAGTGCGCCTGCTGGCCGCCCGTACCCAGGACTCCACCAAGGAGATCCAGGCCATCATCGAACAGTTGCAGAGCCAGTCCCTCTCCGCCAACAGCGGCGTGCAGCAGACCCTGGAGATCCTCGGCCACAACCAGCAGCTCTCCGCCGAGGTACAGGCCTTGCTGGGGGGCATCACGGACGCGGTCAACCAGATCAACGGTGCCAACGCCCAGGTGGCGACCGCGGCAGAACAACAATCCTGCGTCACCGCCGACATCAGCCGCAACCTCACCAACATCCACGAGATCGTGAACCAGAACGCTGTCGGCATCAGCCAGAGTGCCGCCGCCAGTCACGAACTGTCACAGCTCGCCGAGCAGCAGCGCAGGCAGCTCGCCCAGTTCCAGCTCTGATCCCGAGAGGGTCTCTTCGATACCGCGGGGCCCGGCGCAGGCCCCGCACTTGCTCCTCCCCCTTCACGCCTCCTGTTTAAAACGGGTTTTTGCCATCAAGGTGTCATTGGGGGCTGGGCTGCCTTCGCAAATGTGGGTATGGTAGAGGCACGTCACTCCCCCTCATCGAGAGATCATCATGAGCCTGAAGTTCAAGAAACCCGCTTTTATCATGCTCGGCCTCATCGCCCTGCTCTCCGCACTCTGGCTCGATTTCTATCTGCCGGAGCACACCATCGCCACCATCACCGGGGTGGAGGTGAAGCGCACCGACAAGGATGGCCCCATCAGCCAGAAGAACCCGGCTGACGGTCCCACCACCGACGTCTATTACATCTACACCGAGCGCCCCGGCGAGAAGATCCGGGTGTTTCGCAATGAAGACACCGAATGGGGCTGGCCCTTCTACTTCAAGTTCAACGCCGCCGACGTCCAGGCCAAAGCCAAGTCCATGGAGTTCGAAAAACGCCTGGCCATCATCACCTCCTACGGCTGGCGCGTGAACATGTTCTCCATGTTCCCCAACGTCACCAAGATCGCGAGCACCGAGCCCGATGCCTCCACCTGGAGCTTCTTCCGCTGGTTCTGGTTCGGTGTCTGGGCCCTGGTGATGGGCAAGGCGGCCATCGCCACCTGGCGCTACTTCGATCGCCTCGAGGACGAGATATGAGCGAGCCGAGCAAGACCCGCACCAGCTTCTATCGCCGGCTCTACGTGGCTCACCTCATCAGTCAGGGCACGGACACCGTGCCCGCCATCATGGAGGCGACCGGCATGCCGCGCCGCACCGCCCAGGACACCCTCAGCGCCCTGGCGGAGCTCGATATCCAGTGCGCCTTCGAGCAGACCGAGGGGGCTCGCCATCTGCAGGGGCACTACCGCATCAGCGACTGGGGGCCCATCAATCCGGCCTGGATTGCTGCGCAGCTTCCCGTCATCAGGCAGACCCTGGGGTATCCCTGACACCCCGGACCCGGGTCTGCTCCCATAGAGAAGGGGCCAGCCTTGCGGCTGGCCCCTTTCTTGTCTGGCCTGATATCCCGTTGCCCTCCCCCGGGCTCACTCCCCTTCGCCGAAAGACGCTTCCGGCAGCGGCTCCGCCGACTCACCCCGGGTACAGTCGATGATGGAGCGCTTGGGATTGTTGGGGTCGCGCAGCAATAGGGGGGCCATCCCCTCGTCATGCAGCCTCTCGTCGGAAAATTCGCTGCCATAGGCGTTGTGGGTCAGCCTGCGGGCATTGGCGATGGGGGTATCCACGAAGAGGGCATGTACCTCGAAGGTGGAAGCTGGCACCAGGAAGCCGACGATGGGCAGGCCGTGCAACTCCTGATGGACCTTGTACCAGGCAAAGCCCTCGCTCACCTTGTCAGGGGTATACATGGCGAGCTGCGGATTGGCCGGGCGCCCGGTCTCGATGTCGAGATGAAGGGTGTCCAGCTCGCAGGTCGCCAGCCCCTGCCACATCTTCTCGAACGGGGTCGCACAACCCGTCAGTTGCATGCATGTCAGCAGCGCCAACGTCCCTTTCCACATTCCCAACCCCTTATCCGATGTCCAGGATGTCAACCAAATGAGCGCAGTCGCTGCACCAGCAACTCGATGAAACCGACCCTGTCGAGCCCCAGCAGCACCAGGGCATTGGCCGGTTTGCCGGTCAGGTCGTAGCGATCCACCACCGTCATGCCCAGGGTATGGGTTCCGCCGGTTTCGATATCGACCCGGCACTCCACCCCGTGAAACAGGGAGGGCGCCAGCAGCCAGGCGATGGTACAGGGGTCATGGAGCGGCGCGCCAGCAAATCCCCACTTGGGATCCCGATGATAGATCATGAAAAAGTCGAGCAGCTGTGCCACGCACTGCGCCACCGGGTTGGGAATGGCGCGTACCCGCTCGATATCCTCGTCCATCACCTGGGCCTCGTGGGTCACGTCCAGCCCGCACATGGTGATGGGCAGCCCCGACTTGAAGACCATATCGGCCGCTTCGGGATCCACATAAATATTGAATTCCGCCGCGGGGGTCCAGTTGCCTGCACCGGCGGCGCCCCCCATCAGCACAATGCGGGCGATCTTCTGCTTGAGCTCGGGGTGGGCCGCCAGCAAGAGGGCAATGTTGGTGAGCGGCCCGGTCGGCACCAGGGTGACCGGCTCCGGGCTCTCGCGCAGACATCTTGCCATCAGTTCAAGGGCGCTCATCGCCCAGGGAGCAAAGGCGGGATCCGGCAGCTCTGGGCCGTCCAGCCCCGATTCGCCGTGGACGTTGTCGGCGATGATGAGCTCACGGGCCAGGGGCTTGGCTGCCCCCGCCGCCACCGGGATGTCGTCGCGGCCGAGCAGGGTCAGGATGCGCAGGGCATTGTTGAGGGTCTTGTCCGGGGTCTGGTTGCCCGCGCTGGTGGTGACCGCCAGCACCTTCAGCTCGGGGCTCGCCAGCGCCAGAATGAGGGCGATGGCATCATCGTGGCCAGGATCGCAATCGAGAATAACGGGCAACGCCATGGACAGACTCCTTACAACATGACAGGGAGCCATACCTTAGCAAGAGATGGCCAGATGAACTCAGGAGGGAGTCACAAAACGCCTCAACCAACGAGATCAAGTACTTGGCGATATGCTTCGGGAGCGGACATCCAGATTCGCCGCGCCACCATCGTTCGGGTATGATCCCTCTCCCTTCATCGTCCGGTTGCCCCATGTCCGCCATCATCGACACCTTTGTTGCTCCGCTCTGCGCCGCCACCATCGAGATCCTGTTTGAGGATGCGCATCTGCTGCTCATCAACAAGCCGAGCGGCCTGCTGAGCCTCTCGGGCAAGAACCCGCAGAACCTCGATTCGGTCCATTACCGGCTGGTACAGGATTACCCCGGCTGCACCCTGGTGCACCGCCTCGACTTTGGCACCTCGGGCGTCATGGTGGTGGCCAAAAACAAGAGCATCAACGCCCTGCTCTGCCACCAGTTCAGCCAGCGCACCGTGAGCAAGGCTTACGAGGCACTGCTCTGCGGCCATCTGGCGGTGGATGAGGGCGTCATCGACGCATCCATCGCCAAGGATCCGGCGCTGTTCCCGCTGATGAGCATCTGCGCCGCCAGCGGCAAACCCGCCCGCTCACGCTATCGGGTAATGGAGCGATTCACCCTGGAGGGGGCAGGCCAGCCGGTGCCATTGACCCGGGTCAGGCTGGTACCGGAGACCGGGCGCACCCACCAGCTGCGCATCCACAGCCTGTGGCTGGGCCATCCCATCCTGGGATGCGATCTCTATGGCGGCCTGCTCCCGCCCGGCTGCGAACGGGCCCCCAGACTGATGCTGCACGCCAGTGAACTCGGTTTTGTGCACCCGGTGAGCGGCGAAGCGGTACAGATCCGCTGTGAAGCGCCCTTTGCGCAGGCACTGGCGGCCATGACGGTGCAACAGGGGTAACGAAGAAGGGGGAAAGCAGGACCAGGAAGGCAAAAGGGGCAAACGGCGGATAAAGATAGGGGCCGCGCTTTCGCAACGGCCCCCACCCCCCACTCGGTACTCTTTGTTACAAAGAGGGCTATCAGATCAGCTTGCGGGCGGCGCCCAGCACGATCTTGATGGCATCAGATTCGGTTTTCGCCATGGTTTCGGCGTTCGGGATTTCCTGCTGGGTACGGTTCACGATGACACCGGCCACCATGCCCGCACGCAGGCCCTGGCTGGTACACATGGTCAGCAGGGTCGCGGACTCCATCTCGTAGTTCAGCACGCCCATGGCTTGCCACTCTTTCATGGAACCCTGGAAACGTTGTACCACGCGACCGGATACGGTGTCGTAACGCTCCTGACCCGGGTAGAAGGTGTCAGAAGAAGCAGTGACGCCCACATGCAGCTTGGAGCCCAGCTCCTTGGCGGTGTTCACCAGGGCGGTGGTGCAGTCGAAGTCGGCCACGGCCGGGAACTCCATCGGCGCGAAGTGCAGGCTGGCACCGTCGAGACGCACGGAACCGGTGGTGACGATCACATCGCCCACGTTCAGGTGCGGCTGGATGGCGCCGGTGGTGCCGATGCGCAGGAAGGTACGGATACCCAGCTGGGCCAGCTCTTCCACCGCGATGGAGGTGGACGGGCCACCAATACCGGTGGAGCAGATGATCACGGCCTTGCCGTCCATCTCGCCGCGCCAGGTGGTGAATTCACGATGGCTGGCCAGGTGCACCGGGTTGTCCAACAGTTCTGCGATGCGCTTCACGCGCTCGGGGTCACCGGGGACGATCGCCAGGGTGGCGCCTTGCAGATCCGCTTTTTTCAAACCCAAGTGAAATACATCAGACATAGTGGACTCCTGGTTGCGCCCCGCCGTATGGCAGCCGAGTGCAGTTAAGGTGATTCTTTACGGTACTTTCAAGCCGATATCCCCTCATCCGGGGAGGCGCCAACTATGGTCGAAAGCGCTTTCCAATTCCTTGACGCGCCTCACACTTCTGCGCTTCAAAGCTGACAAAAATGGCGCGAAACGTTTGCTAAGATGATGAATTTCTTGAAAAACGTTTTTACGTTCCTTTTGCACTCCCATCCCTTGTCAAGCCTTGAGCGACCGTCCATTTAAAGAGCGCGATCGAGTCCACAAAGTTGCAAACGAGATACCATTGACCCCTTCTCATCCCCTCCGACGCTGTTATGTTGGCGCCCGCATACCACTTAATGGCTAATCATACGGAGTCCATCATGGCGACATTCAAGTTCTACATTCCCGCAATCAACCTGATGGGGGCGGGCTGCCTGCAGGAAGCGGCAGCGGATATCCAGGGACATGGCTATCGCAAGGCGCTCATCGTCACCGACAAGATCCTGGGCCAGATTGGCGTGGTGGGCCGGCTTGCCGCCCTCCTGGCCGAGCACGGCATCGGTGCCGTGGTGTTCGACGAGACCAGACCCAATCCCACCGTGGCCAACGTCGAGGCGGGTCTTGCGATGATCCGGGCCCACGGCTGCGACTGCGTCATTTCGCTCGGCGGCGGCTCACCCCACGACTGCGCCAAGGGCATCGCCCTGGTGGCCGCCAATGGGGGCAGCATCAAGGATTACGAGGGGGTGGATCGCTCCGCCAAGCCGCAGTTGCCGCTCATCGCCATCAATACCACGGCCGGCACCGCCTCCGAGATGACCCGTTTTTGCATCATTACCGACGAATCCCGTCAGGTGAAAATGGCCATCATCGACAAGCACGTCACGCCGCTGATGTCGGTCAACGACCCGGAACTGATGCTGGCCAAGCCCGCCGGCCTCACCGCCGCCACCGGCATGGATGCCCTGACCCACGCCATCGAGGCCTATGTCTCCACCGCCGCCACCCCGGTCACCGATGCCAGCGCCGTGATGGCCATCGCACTGATTGCCGAACACCTTCGCACCGCCGTGCATCAGGGGGAGGATCTCCATGCCCGTGAGCAGATGGCCTATGCCCAGTTCCTGGCCGGCATGGCCTTCAACAACGCAAGCCTGGGCTATGTGCACGCCATGGCTCACCAGCTCGGCGGCTTCTACGACCTGCCCCACGGGGTGTGCAATGCGGTGCTGCTGCCCCATGTCCAGGCCTACAACGCCCGGGTGTGCGCCGGTCGGCTCAAGGATGTGGCCCGTCATATGGGGGTGGATGTAAGCGCCATGAGCGATGAGCAGGGTGCGGCGGCAGCCATTGACGCCATCCGGCAACTGGCTCGCGACGTCAAGATCCCCGCCGGTCTGGAGCAGCTCGGGGTCAGGGCCGACGACCTAGACGTGCTGGCCACCAATGCGCTCAAGGATGCCTGTGGTCTCACCAACCCCAGGCAGGCGACTCACGCGGAGATCGTCGCCATCTTCCGCGCCGCCATGTAAGGGGGCAAGATCTGCCAGGGCCGCCACGCGGCCCTTTTTATTGGCTGATGGATCAATGGCTTTTTACTTCCGCACGGGGAGTGGGTATGATTTGCCGAGCTAAAAAGACTGTATGGATGATCTGAACCCGATATGCGGATGAAACACCTGATTGCCGCGGCCCTGACCGCCCTCACCCTGTCCGGTTGCAGCCTGGTCTATCGCATCGATATTCCCCAGGGCAACTATGTGGAACAAAAGCAGGTCGACAAGCTGCGCCAAGGCATGACCCGCGAACAGGTCGAGTTCGTGCTGGGTTCTCCCATGTTGCGCGACAGCTTTGACCCCAACACCTGGTACTACCTCTATGAGTTCCAGCCCGGTCGGGGCGACAAGGAGCGCAAGGAGCTGACCCTCAACTTCGTGGGTGACAGACTGGCCACCGTGACCGGTGATTTCCCTCTCCCTGCCGCCTTCACCACACCGCTCTAGATGACACCACAAAACCGGCTTCTGCCGGTTTTGTTCTCTCTGGCCCCGGTGATGTCTCCGGGCCACACTCTGGATGCCTCATTGCCCCGAGGAGATCATCATGAGTCGATTCCTGATTGCCGGCGCCACCGGTCTGATTGGCAAAGCCTTGCTGCGCGAGCTGGGGACGGAGCACGACCTCCTCCTGCTCTGCCGCAAACCGGGCGACCCCGCTCCGGGACGCACCTGGCTGCCCACCTCGTTCGACGCGCTGGACAGATTGACGTTGCCCTCCCCTGTGGATATTGCCTTCTGCTGCCTTGGCACAACCCGCAAGGATGCCGGCTCGGCCGAGGCATTTCGCCGGGTCGATCTCGACTATGTGCTGGCCTTTGCCGCACTCGCCCGTCGCCACGGCTGCCGCCGCCTGCTGGTGGTCTCCAGTCTGGGCGCCAACCCGGGTTCCCCTGCCCTCTATCCCCGCACCAAGGGCGAGATGGAGCAGGCCCTGCTGGCCCAGGAGTGGCAGCGGCTTGTCATCCTGCGCCCGGCCATGCTGCTCGGCCATCGCGAACCTGCGCGCCGTTCGGAACAGATCATCCAGGCCATCTATCCGCTGGTAAAGCCCCTGCTGCGCGGGTCGCTGCGCCGCTGGCGTGCCATCGAGGCCAGTCAGGTGGCGCACGCCATGGCGCGCCTTGCCATCCAGGAGAGCGGGATAGAGACGGTGGAAAACGAGCGCCTGCTCACCCTGTGATGCCCCGTGTCGGGCGAGACGATCACAAAGGGGCGCCACGGCGCCCCTTTGTCACAACCCATCACCCGTCAGGTGCCGGCATCGTCTCGCTTGCGGTGCACATCGGGCCGCCCGCCGGTGACCACATCGGCACGCCCCTCTTCCTTGGCTTTTTCCGCACGCTTCTTGCGCATCTCCTTGGGGTCGGCGATGAGAGGGCGGTAGATCTCGATGCGATCCCCCTCCTGCACCGGCTCTGCGCCCTTAACCGGACGGCTGTAGATACCGAACTTGTTGACCGACAGGTCGATCTCCGGGTGCTTTTGCAGGATGCCGGATTGTTCGATGGCCGCCAGCACGCTGGTCTCGGGCGCGACCCGGATGCACAGCACCGTCTGCCGCTCGGGCAGGGCATAGGCCACTTCGATATTGAGGAGCTCAGACACCGTAAACCACCTTGGCACGATTGGAGAAGGCAAGCACCATGGAGCTCACCAGCTCGCGGAAGATCTGGCCAAAGGCCAGCTCAATGAGCTTGGAGGTGAACTCGAAGTCGAGATCGAACTCCACCTTGCAGGCATCCACGTCCAGGGGTGTGAAGGTCCACCATCCCGCCAGCTTGCTGAAAGGCCCCTCCACCAGCTCCATCTTGATGGTGCGATTGGCATCGAGCTGGTTGCGCGTGGTAAAGGTCTTGGCGATACCTGCCTTGGCCACATCGACCGAGGCCATCATGTAGTCTTCACCCGACTCATGAACACGGCTGCCGACACAGCCGGGCAGGAACTCAGGATAGGCATCAACATCATTGACCAGCCGGAACATCTGTTCCGCGCTGAACATCACCAGGGCACTGCGAGTAATACGGGGCATGGGTTTTCCTCATCCAATCGGCCCGATTTTATCACCTTGTCAGCCAAAATCACCGCCGAAACTGTTCGCGGGTCACCAAGCAGGGCAATCGCACACTTTCCGGACAGTGTGGTCCGCTCTCGCCCCGCCCTTCCCTCAAAATCGTCATCGAACTGCTCACAAAGCCGCCACTCGGAGCGCTGTGCGTTTTACAGCCGCCGCCACCCACGTATAATGCGCCTTCCTAAACATTGCCTAAGGCCCCCGTCATGAGCAAAAAAAACAGTAAAAACAAAGCCGGGTCCAGCACCATTGCACTCAACAGAACCGCCCGTCACGAGTACTTCATCGAAGAGCGCGTGGAAGCCGGCCTGTCCCTGCAAGGGTGGGAAGTGAAGTCCCTGCGGGCGGGCAAGGCCAACATCAGCGAAGCCTATGTCATCTTCATGCAGGGGGAAGCCTTCCTGTTCGGCTCCAGCTTCCTGCCGCTGAACGCCGCCTCCAGCCACGTGGTATGCGATCCGACCCGCACCCGCAAATTGCTGCTCAGTCGCCGTGAACTCGACAAGCTCGAGAGCCTGACCGCTCGTCAGGGCTACACCATAGTGCCGCTGGCCCTCTACTGGAAAGCGTGCTGGGTCAAGGTCGAGATCGGCCTGGTGAAGGGCAAGAAAGAACACGACAAACGTGAAGATACCAAGGCCCGGGAATGGGATCGGGAAAAAGCCCGCATCATGAAAAACAAACACCGCGGTTGATCGTGCGCCGCCGGCCCCCATGCGGCGACCAATAAACCAGCAATCGACCGGCCAAGGCCGGTCGATTGCCATCAACGCCTTGCCATGACAGGATTTTTGCGTACAATCCCTTTTGACAACTTGGGGCTGATTCTGGATTCGACAAGATTCACGAAACCCAAGGTGCATGCCGAGGTGCGGTAGGCCTCGTTAATAAACCGCAAAAAAATAGTCGCAAACGACGAAAACTACGCACTCGCAGCTTAATAACCTGCGCTGAGCCCTTCTCCCCTAGCTTGCCTGTGTCCTAGGGAAATGGAAGGTCATCCTTCACAGGATCGTGTGGAAGTCCTGCTCGGGGCGGAAGCATTAAAACCAATCGAGCTAGTCAATGCGTGGCGTGTCTCTCCGCAGCGTGTTGGCGAATGTAAAGAGTGACTAAG
Source organism: Aeromonas sp. R5-1 (assembly GCF_040908265.1). Lineage (NCBI taxonomy): Bacteria > Pseudomonadati > Pseudomonadota > Gammaproteobacteria > Aeromonadales > Aeromonadaceae > Aeromonas > Aeromonas sp. R5-1. The sequence goes on along the minus strand of NZ_JBFODJ010000110.1, from coordinate 32,961 downwards.
CATGTAGTACCGAGGATGTAGTAATTTTGGACGGGGGTTCAAATCCCCCCAGCTCCACCAAACGTTTGGAAAGGGCCACTTCGCAAGAAGTGGCCCTTTTTGTATCCTTTTTCTCACCTTGAGAGGATGTATCCGCCCCACGAGCGCAGCACATCTCCAGATCAGGCCAAAGGCTCTGCGGGGGGTGGCTACATTTGACATGGGCCAGCTCCAGGTGGCGTCGCCAGCAAAAACCGGCGAGTGGAGCAGCAATTTGCCCGGGCGCTGTGGGCCACGCCATCAGCCCAGCGCCTCCATGGGGTTGAAACAACCTCGAGGGTTCGCCCCCGAGAATCTTCCACTAGCCGTTGGCAGTGGAAGGCTGGGTCAGATGAACGACGGGATTTTCGGAGAAGAGGTAGCGGTCATCCTCCATTTCGTCATCGAAGATGGTGGCTTGGAAGAGCATCTGCTTGGTGTTCTCCAGGTGCTGCCACATGGCCAGCTTGGCCGCCTGCGGATCCTTGCGCATCAGGGCCTTGAGGATCTGGTCGTGATCGTCGCACCAGCTGGAGATGGCCTTGTCGTCGATATGCTCGTGGAGCTTGCGCCAGTAGGGGTTGCGCTCGCAATGCAGCCAGGGAGCCAGGGCTTCGGGGTGGGCGAGATCGTCGTCAAGCGCGGCTCTGAGCCTTGCCTGGTGGTCACGGCAGCGCAGCAGATCGAAATCGCCGCCCTGCGGTTGTCCCCCGAACAGGTGATCGACACCACGGCGGCGGGCGACTCCTTCAGCGCCGGTTATCTCGCCGCACGCCTGCAAGGGGCCGACGTCGCCGACGCCGCCCGGGCAGGCCACAGCCTGGCGGCGGCCGTCATCCAGTATCCGGGGGCCATCATTCCCCCCTCCCACATGCCATCACTCAAGGAAACGCACCATGTCTGATCTCATCGCCCGCCTCGAAGCCCCCCCGTCATCGCGCTGAAAGATGCTGCCCAGGCCGTCCCCCTCGCCCGGGTGCTGGTGGAAAATGGCCTGCCCGCCGCCGAGGTGACCTTCCGCACCCCCGCCGCCGCAGAGGCCATCCGCCAGATGCGCGCGGCCTACCCGGATCTGCTGATCGGGGCCGGCACCGTGCTCAACCGCGAGCAGGTGGATGCGGCCGTTGCGGCGGGCGCCGACTTCATCGTCAGCCCCGGCTTCAACCCGACCACGGTGCAGTACTGCCTGGTCAAGGACGTCACCATCATCCCCGGGGTCAACAACCCCAGCCTGGTGGAGCAAGCCATGGAAATGGGCCTGCGCCACCTCAAGTTCTTCCCGGCAGAGCAGTCAGGCGGCACCGCCATGCTCAAGGCCCTGGGCGCCGTCTATCCGGTGCGCTTCATGCCCACCGGCGGCGTGACGCCGGCCAATCTGAAAGAGTATCTGGGGCTGAATGCCGTGATCGCCTGCGGCGGCACCTGGATGGTGCTGGCCAAGCTCATCGACGAGGGCAGGTGGGAAGAGCTGGCCGCCCTGGTAAGAGAGGCCGTGGCGGCCCTGTGATCATCGGTTGAGCGAGGGAAGGTCTGCCCTCCCCCGGATGTGTTGAAGAGCCACTTCCCGCGAAGTGGCTTTTTTATGCCCTGCCAGGGCTGGAGATCAATGTGCGGTGCGGTTGCCGCAGTCTGCCAGCGGCTTATTCCCCTGCGGCATCGGGCGTCAACACCAGCCTGCGCCAGGGGCCCGTGATGTCGCAATGACCCGTCTCTTCGGTGTTCTCCCAGCCCAGGCGATGATAGAAAGCCATCGCCGTGGTGTTGCGCATGGCCACCTTGAGGGAGGCCGGGGAGGGGTACCCGGCCAAGCCGGCGGCAAGCAAGGCCCGCCCCATGCCCTGCCCGTGCCAGTCCGCCACCACGTAGAGATGATGCACGAAGCTCTCGGCCCCCCAGATGGAGACGAATCCGCACGGGCTGCCCCCTTTCTCCGCCACCCAGATCTCCTCGCCCCGGGTCTGCTCGGCAAAATCCTCGAGCCGGAACAGGGCGGGATCAACCCAATGGAAGGCCTGGCGCCTTCCCTTGAGGAAGAGCTGCGCCAGCATGGGCTCATCAGCTTCCGTCATCATTCTGATCATGACACCATCCTTGCGTTGCGTGCTTGTCGCTTCCCACTCTCGATGGATCCCGCCGTGCTGTCAAATCGGCAATGTGGACCCTCTTGAATACGTAACCGTGTGACACAGGGCTGCCTATTTTATCGCCTCAGAGGCTATACTGCCGAGGTCCCGTCCATGACTGGTTTGAGGTTCACTGATTTATGGATAACAAGCAAATTGAAGGCAGTATTCTGGTACCCGCCCACATTGACGATGTCTGGCGGGCCTGGACCACGGAGAGCGGGCTGCGCAGTTTTCTGGCGCCGGAGTGCCTCATGGTCCCGGAACCCAACGGACCGTTCGAGATCTATTTCAGACCCGATGCTCCCCTCGGCGAGCGTGGCAGCGAAGGGTGCCGGGTGATGGCGGTCATGCCCCATGATCTGCTCAGCTTCAGCTGGAATTTCCCTCCCCAGTTTCCCCACATTCGTCAGCAGAAGACCCAGGTCAGCCTGCGCTTCGTGCCGGAGGGCCAGGGCACCCGGCTCCACTTCCTGCAGACCGGCTGGGCGCAGGATCCGGACTGGGACCAGGGCTATGCCTACTTCCGGGAGGAGTGGCTGGAACTGAGTCTGCCGAGGCTTCAGTACCGTTTCACCCACGGCCCCATCGACTGGAACAACCCGCCGGGCAAGCAGCAGCTGAAATCCCTGGCCCAGTGACGTCCGTTCAAGCGATGGGCATGGCATGAAAAAGGACCCGCTAAGGGTCCTTTTTCATGGATGGGCAGGCGGTCACTCCACCGGCTCTTCATCGAACAGGGGGTGATAGAGCACCTCGCCCCTTACCCCGTCAAGCCCGCCGGGTTGCAACTCCATCGCCATGAAACACTCCGTCGGCACCTCGTAGATGCAGTGCAGGCCGAAGTCGCTGGCAGGCCGAAAGCCGAAACGGGCGTAGTAGGCGGGATCCCCGAGCACCACCACCGCCTTCCAGTCCATCTCCAGTGCCGTGTCCAGCCCTTCCCGAACCAGATCCGAGCCAATGCCCTGCCCCTGCCAGTCGGGATGCACGGCCACGGGTGCCAGTCCCAGCCAGGGCCCTTCCTGTCCCTCAATGGTGATCGGGCTCAGCATCAGGTGCCCCATGAACTCGTACTCTTCCTCCTCGACCATGGTGACCACGGCGGCCCCACATTCGCGCAGGCGGTTGACCAGTTCGGCCTCGTCGGGACGACCAAAGGCGGCACTCACCAGCTCATAGACTGGCAGCATGTCGCCGGGACGCTCGGTTCTCAACATACAGCGTTACTCCTCGTACAGCAGGGCGGCCATTATTCCACAGAAGTGGGGCGCCTCTTCACTGCCTTTGTCTGAAAATGGGAGGACGGACTCAGGAAAACACCTGACAGACCCCGCACCAGGCTTCGCGATGAACGCCCTTGCGCAAGCCATCAGCGTCCGTCGTCAGGCTGTCGCAATCGCCGCAGATAGGCGAGGCCCAGATCCCCGCACTCCTTGAGCAGGGCGCCACCACCATGGGCCTGCACCCCGGGTGCCTCTGGCGCCAGCATGGCCAGGGGATAGCGCCGCACCGTCAGCCCGCTGAGTGTCTGCTCGCCCTCTGTCGCCTCCCCCGCCATGAAGAGCGCCACCCCCTCATCGTGCAGTATGGCCACGACCACCTCCTCGTCATCCAGCCAGGGGGCCAGCGCCTCTTTGCGCGCATCCGTCAGGCGCGCCGGGCGATCCAGCCGCCAGTGATCGAGCTCGAGGGCGCCATCGGCCGGATCTGGCCGACGCCCGTCATGGTGCATGCCAGTCTTTTCCATCACCCGGCCTGAGGCGAGGTTGCCCGGCATGTGGCGGGCGGTGAGGGCAGGCAGGTGCCACTGTTCGAAGGCAAACGCCCTGACCAGGTTCGCGGCCCGGGTGGCCAGCCCCCTGTTCTGCCAGGGCACGCCGACCCACCATGCCAGCTCCCCGTGCCAGTGCAGGGAGAGGGTGCCGACCAGGGGAGCGGGCTCGTCTTCACGCCCCTGGGGCAGAGTCAGGGCCCAGGTGCATCCCAGCCCGAGAGCAGCCTTGCGCCCGCTCAGGGCAAGCCAGTCCCGCGCCGCCTCCGGCGAATAGGGGTGGGGGATGTTGAGGGTATAGCGGGCGAGCGCCGCATCCGAACAATAACGCAGGATGGCGCTCTCATCGCCGGGCAGCAGGGGGCGCAGCACCAGCGCGTCCTGCCCGCCAGGCTCGCGCAGCACCGGGCTCATCAGGCGGCGGGCAAGCAGGCGTTGCAGGGCAACCCCAAGGTCGTCATCGGCACCGAGGCGGTGATCCGCCCCCGCGGGCCCCAGGGTGAGCAGGCCGCTCTCTCTGGCCAGGGTCAGCAGGGAGCCGGAGGCAGCGATCAGGATCTGCCGGTCCGGCTGTGTCGCCATCAGCGGGGAGGCGGCCTCACCCAGCCAGGCGGCAAGCAGGTTGCGGGCACGGAGAATGCCATCTGGCGGGCTGACCGACCAGGGTGCCATCTCCCTCGCCTCCCCTTTGCCAAGCAGCAGCCACCAGCGGTTTCCCCGGTGCTGCCAGGCCTGCAACGCCGCTTGCCAGGAGGGGCGCCAGAGCGCACCCTCGATCAACAGATCCATTCCTTCCCCCACATCCCCCCCCGGATCAGACACCGGGTGCCCGGGCGGCACCACACTCCTGTCTGAGGCAGCATAAGCAGCTGCCAATGAGTTGTTAAACCATATGTTTACCATGGTTAAACGGCATACCCCATGAAAAAATGCCATATGGCTGACTTGATGGCGGTCACATTCCTTCCCCTCCTCGCTTCCTATCATGCCCCCATCATGGCGTGACCAAAGACGCCCATGAAGGACAACGGATAACAAGAGAACACACTATGCAGCCAACCAGCCCACTCAAAACGGTAGTAGTCAGTACCCTGGCGACCACCCTGCTGATCTTCGTGGCCCAATCCCTCATCGGGAAGCAGGAGATCAGACTCGGCATCGCCATCATCCCCATCCTGCCCATGCTCTTTGCCGTCATCATCGGCATGATCGTCTCCGCCAAGCCCGTCAAGGATCGCATTCCCGGCTGGAAGAGACTCTTCACCGAGCGAGAAGAGGGCTTCTGCGGCAAGATGGTGGGTTTCAGCCTGCTGATCCTCGGGACCCAGTATGCGGGGATGATCATCCCCAACCTCAAGATGATCCTGAGCGTCGGCGTACCGCTCTTCCTGCAGGAGATAGGCAACCTCCTGCCCATCCTCATCGCCATTCCGCTGGCGGTGAAGTTCGGCTTTGGCCGCCGCGCCATCGGGGCCTGCTCCTCCATCAGCCGTGAACCCTCGGTCGCGGTGATCCAGGGCAAGTTCGGCACCGGCTCCCAGGAGTACATCGGCGTGCTCGCCATCTACCTGTGCGGCTCCGTCATCGGCACCCTTTGGTTCAGCGTGCTCGGCAGCATCGCCCCCCTCACCGGACTGCATCCCCTGGCCCTGGCCGCCGGTTCCGGCGTGGGATCCGGCTCCATGCTGAGCGCCGCCTCCGGTGCCCTCATCAACGGCCTGGACGAGGCGATGGCCCAGCAGGTGCTCAGCATCGCCGCCGCCTCGAACCTGCTCTCGTCGGCCCTGGGGGCGCTCTCCCTCACCTATCTGGGTCTGCCGCTCGCTGAAAAAATCTATGCCCTGACCGCCAAAGGAGAGAAAGCATGAAAAGCATCGTGATGGATATGCGCTTCGTCTTCCTGGCGATCCTGCTGGCCATGTTCACCCAGACCCTGACCTCGGGCCTGCCGCTGTGGCAGATGGGGGACAGCTTCGTCGCCATGTCCCTGGTGGTGTTCGCCTCCCTGGTGACCAAGCGCTATCTGCCCTCCTCCCTGCCGGCCTTTGCCTATGCCACCATCATCGGCATTCTCATCTGCCTGCCCGAGACCCCGGTGCGCGGCCTCTTCATCGATGCCGTGGCCAAGATCTCCTTCCTCTCCTGCTGCGTGCCGCTCCTGGCCTTCGCCGGCCTCTCGGTGGGCGGTCAGCTGGAGGAGCTCAAGAAGATGTCGTGGAAGGTGATCCTCATCTTCATGATCGTCTCCACCTGCTGCTTCTTTGGCGCCTCCCTGGTTGCCCAGCTCGGTTTCTCCATTCAAGGGATCATCTGATGAACCACTACCATATCGAACCTGACCTGTTGGCCCTGCGCGACTTCAGCTACGAAGTGCGCCACCACCTGCACCGCATCCCGGAATACTCGGGGGCCGAGTTCAAGACCTCTGCCTACTGCCGTGGGTTGATGGAAGAGTTCGGCTACAGGATCACCCTGTATCCCGGTTTCACCGGTTTTCACGGGGATCTGGCGGTCGACCCTGCCCTGCCCACCATTGCCTTTCGTGCCGACATGGATGGCCTGGAGATGCACGACATGAGCGAGGTGGCGTTCAAATCCACCCATGAGGGGATGGCCCACAACTGCGGCCACGACTCCCACATGGCGATCGCTCTGACCGCCGCCAGGTTTCTGGCCGCCAACCGCGAGCGCCTGCGGTACAACGTCCGCTTCATCTTCCAGATGGCGGAAGAGGACATGCGCGTCCCCGGTGCCGAAAAGATGGTGGAGCTTGGCTGCATGAAGGGGGTGGACGAGGTCTATGCCCTGCACAACGACGGCGCCATGGAGACGGGCACCATCAAGTTCAACCAGGGGGTCATGTCCTCCTGGGGGTCTGCCTGGACGCTCGATGTGCACGGCATCTCCGCCCACGGCTCCACCCCCCACAAGGGGCTGGATGCCATCCGGGAGGCGGTGCGGATCATCGAGGACATGGACTACATCGTCGCCAAGCGCACCAGTCCGTTCAGCCCGGCGGTCTTTGGTTGCGGCATGATCAACGGCGGCACCATTCCCAACACCATCGCCGATCATGTGCAGGCCCGTGGCACCATCCGCGCCATGGACGCCGAAACCGACCAGATCCTGAAAAACAGCTTCAGGGACATCATCGCCCAGAGCGAGCTGCGCGGCTTCAAGACCACCATGGTCTATGCCGGCTACCCGGCAGTGGAGAACCACCCCCAGGCCTGCGAGCGCCTGCAACAAGCCGCCTCGAATGTGTTGTCCAGCGACGGGATCAACGCAAAGGGCCAGCCCATGACCGGCAGCGAGGACTTCAGCTACATGATCAACGCCACGCCAAGCCGCATGGGGGCCATGTTCTTCCTCGGCAGCGGCAATCAGGCCAAGGGGATCTGCAACTACCTGCACGCGAACCCCTATTACCTGGACGACGACTGCCTGCTGGTGGGAGCCCAGATCTTCGTCAATCTGGCGACCCGAGCCGCCTGAGGGATCAGTACAAGGGGATAGCAATGCAAAGAGAGGCCGACGGCCTCTCTTTTTTATGTCTCGGCGTCAGAGCCAGGGCAGAGTCGCAGACGGAGCGGGCGTTCCCTGGTTGAGCAGCGCCAGCTGCACCGTCTCCCGGCTCACATGGGGGGCATAGAGGTGGATGAAGTCGTACATGTAGTCCCGCAGGTGGGCGTGCCTGCGCAGGCACACATGGGCCACGCTCGAGGCGATCAGATGATCGATGTTGAGGCAGACCAGGCTCTCCCTGTCCCCTTCGTCGAACGCCGAGGTGGCAATCACCCCGACTCCCATCCCCAGGCGCACATAGTGCTTGATGATGTCGCTGTCGGTGGCTGTCAGCACGATGCGGGGGCTGAGACCATGGCGACCGAACGCCTTGTCCATCTTGGAGCGGCCGGTGAAACCGAACACATAGGTGATGAGGGGATACCGGGCCAGATCCGCCATGGCCAGCGGCTGGCAGTCCAGCAGCGGATGGCCGTGGGGCACCACCACGCTGCGCCCCCAGCGATAGCAGGGCACGGTCGCCAGCTCGTCGAACAGGTGCATGGACTCGGTGGCGATGGCCATCTCCACATCCCCGTTTTGCGCCATCTGCGCCAGTTGGGCAGGGGCTCCCTGATGCAGCTGGATGCTCACCTCGGGGTAGCGGCGGGAGAATTCGGTAATGACCGCCGGCAGCTTGTAGCGGGCCATGGTGTGGGTGGTGGCGATGCGCAGCACCCCGCTGGTGGCCAGCTGATCCCCGAGGGAAAGCTGGCCAATCTGCTCCACCTGGGCCACCACTCCCCTGGCCAGCTCCATCACCTGCTCCCCCATGGGGGTCAGGCCCGCCAGGTTCTTGCCCTTGCGGGTAAACAGCGCCAGCCCCAGCTCCTCTTCCAGCATCTTCATCTGCTTGCTGAGGGTCGGCTGGGAGGTATAGAGCTTCTCCGCCGTCGCCGAGATGTTGAAGTTGTTCTTCACTATCTCGGTGAAATTCTTGAGCCGGGCGATGTTCATCAGGGCGCCAGGCGCTCGATGTGCCAGCCGTCCCCCTCGCGGGTGTAATAGAAGCGATCGTGCAGACGATGCTCCCCGCCCTGCCAGAACTCGACGGTGTCGATGCGCACCCGGAAACCACCCCAGAAGCTCGGCAGCGGCACTTCGCCATTGGCAAACTTCTGCTTGAGTTCGAGGAACTTGGCCTCCAGCACGCCACGGGCCGAGATGCGGGTCGACTGTTTGGAGACCCAGGCGGCGATCTGGCTGTCCTTGGGACGGCTGTGGAAATACTTCATCACCTCGAAGGTGCTCATCTTCTCCACCCGGCCGGTCACGTGCACCTGTCTGTCCAGGGTGTGCCAGGGGAAGAGCAGGCTGATGCGGGGGTTGCCCTCCAGCTGATGCGCCTTGCGGCTGCCCATGTTGGTGTAGAACACCATGCCTTCGGCATCGTAGTGCTTGAGCAGCACGGTGCGCTGCCAGGGCTGGCCATCAGCATCCACGGTGCCCACCACCATGGCGGTGGGATCGGTCAGTCTGGCCTCGCACGCCTGGGCCAGCCACTTCTCGAACAGGGCGAGGGGCTCGGCCGGCAGATCGGCCCGGTGCAGTCCACCCCTGGTGTATTCGCGACGCAGATCAGCCACATCCATCATCTTGATTTTCCTTCTCTCTTTCTCTGCCGCCCGTGCGGCGATGGGTGCAGGCATTGTGCGACGAGCGCGCCATGGGTACAAGCCTCGGGGCGGCCAAATGGCGGAGCAAAAAGAGAGGGAGGCTCATGCCTCCCTCTTTATGCCGATGACCGTCAGCCTACTGCTTGCCGTCAACCGGCGGGCAATGGGCCAGCATGCGCCGGTTGTAGTCCGCCGCATAGGCGCTCAGCCTGGCGTGGGCCTCCTTCTGATCCGGCTTGATGACATCCCCGAATCCGTCGAGATAGCGCACGCCGCAGCGCGCCTTGGCCGCCGCCTGCTGATCCGCCGCGATCCCGGGCGCCACCTCGCCGCGCCCGGCCCGCACGATCAGCCGGTAATCCTGCCTGGCGAGGCTGGCGCTGACCGCCTGCTCCAGGGTGTCTGCATCGGCCTGACAACCGCCGAGCAGGGTGAGCAGCAGCACCCCGGCCAGTCTCATGCCCGCCTCCGCTGCCAGCCCAGCAACGCCAGGGCCAGGGTCCAGAAGCCGAGGGCACCGCCGCCACCGCTTCCCCCCTCTTCACCGCGTTGGGTGACCGAGAGCTTGAGGGGACTGATGGCGAAGAAGATGTTGTCACTGCACGCCACCTTCAAGCGGGCAGTGCCATCCTTGCCCGCCGGGATGGTGACGCTCGCCGAGCCCGAGTTGGGTTTGCCGCTGGCAAGGGAAGTCCAGTTTGCCCCCTCGTCCCGGGTCATGAAGAGATCCACCTTGCTGCAGTTGATGGGGGCTACATTGGTGCCGGCCACTTCCCAACTGATGGTCTGCGTCTTGCCCGCCCCCAGGGGGGTCACCACCGGGCTGGTCAGGGCAAAGGCCTTGCCGGTGTTGACCACCTGGATCTTCATGTCATCGCTGGCGACACCGCCCTTGCCGTCCCGCGCCGTGAGGCGGAAGTTCAGGTCCCGGTTGGTGGCAGGCCAGGCCTCCCCTATCGCCAGGGTGTTGGTGAGCAGGGAGGTGAGACTCGGCAGGGTGCGCTCCGGCAAGCTGGTCGGCGCCACGAAACGGAACAGCGGGCGGCTGCCGTCGTCCACCATGGTGGCCGGGCTGCTCGACTCCGTCCCCAGATCGATCTGCTCCCAGGTGTAATTCAGCGGATCGCTGTCAAGATCGGCCCCCGCCCCCTTGAGCACGAAGGGGGTGTTGGCAGGGATGACGTAGTCATTGCCTGCCGCCACCTGGGGCGCATTGTTGACCAGCGCCAACGGGGTGCCGCATTTTGGCACAGTGGCCATGTGGGCCCGCATCTGCTCGATGGACTTGCTGTGGAAATAGGGCTCGCTGTGGGGCTGCAGATCTTCGTCTCCGCAGATCCCCGCATAGGCCATGATGGAGCTGCCGCTGCCCGGCTCCCAGGCCTGGCTTGCCTCCCGGTTGCCGCCACCACAGCTGCCTGTGGTGCCGTTGAAGGTGTGGTCTGCTCCGAACTGGTGACCAATCTCGTGGGCTACGTAGTCGATGAAGAAGGCATCCCCCACCGGCTCGGAGGAGCCCGTCATCCCCGCCGATTTGTCAGGGGTGCAGAGTACGCCCAGTCCCGCCAGACCGCCGCCACCGGTATTGACCACATGGCCGATGTCGAAGGCCCCCAGCCCCTTGGTCAGGGCATCGGCCTGCACCTGCATGTTGGCATCGATATCGCCGTCATCATTGTTGAAGGGATCGTTCGCCACGTCGGTGAAGATGATGGTGTCGTTGCCGCTGGCCAGCTGGAATTCGGCCGCCACGTCACGCTGGTAGACCTCGTTGACCCGGTTGAGCAGGGTGGTGATGGCGCCAAGACCCGCCTCCACGGTGCCGCCGTGATACTGGGTGTACTCCCCCGCCGCCGAGATGGCGATGACATAGCGCTTGCGCTCGTTGCCATCCACCAGCACCTGGCGGGCCAGCTTCTTGGCCTCGCCCCCGATCACCTTGTCCGCCTCTTCTTCCAGCCGGCTGTGGGCATCCTGCTGGTAATAGACGGCATAGCCTTCCCCATTGCGAAGGGGATCGACGAACACCATCTTCCCTTCATGGCTGAACATGGCGTGGAATCCCTGGGGACCGAGATCGAAGCGCCCGGTCTCGCCCGGCGCCGCTTCGTTGTACCCCTTGAAGGCCAGGATATCGGGATATTTGGCGGCCAGATCCGCTGGCAGCAGATCATAGGGTTGCAGACTGAAGGTCACCTCCTTGCCATCCGGCAGAGGCAAGGTCAGGCGGCGCTCGCCCCCCTTCAGGGCAGCCAGGTAATCGGTGGAGACGGTGACGATGCGATACTGGCTGGCCCTCACCTCGTACCCATCGGCGGCGGTGGCCCGCGCCGTGACCGTATGCCACTCGCCGGCCATCAGGTTGCCGGACGTCATCAGACCCGCCACCAGCACCGCCAGCGGAGAATATTTCATCAACTGCATCTTTTTAATTCCTTTTTAAACGGATTCACCTGAACTGCCACGGCATCATTTGCCCGCTGGTCCGATTAGTCCAGCAACATCCTCTGTACATTCCCCGAATGGGGAAGGTTGCACCAATGCAGACTAGCCCCTATCATGGCGCGGATTTGTCCGTTCCAGAACCCCTCTTCGACGGGGCCGGTTCACTCTTTCTTTGGCCAAGGTTAATCTCATGCTCAAGTCCCCACTGTTGCCCCGTTTCGGGGATCTGGTCGTTGCCATTGTTGACGATGTGCTGGGTCAGGGTCTTACCCTCGACCGCGCCTATGCACGTCACTTCTCCGGCATCGAACTCAAACCGCCAGAACAGGCAAGGATTGCCCTGGTCACCGGCGATCTGCTGCGCCGCCTCAGCCTCTACTGCTTCCTCACCGGCATCCAGGTCCGTCAGGCGGAGAAGAATGTCTGGCCGCTGCTGCACAGCTGGCACGCCTTCCACAAGATAGATCAGCCCAACCACCCGACCCTGGATCGCTTCAACGAGGAGGCGTTCCGCCGCCGCCTGACCGAGGCCAAGAAGAACCCCGTGCTGATGGACGGCTGCCCTGCCTGGCTGGAAAAGCTCGGCAGCGAGCAACTGGGCGACGCCTGGCCGGCCGAGCGTGCCGCCCTGGCCTGGATGCCCAAGCGTTACCTGCGGGTCAACACCCTCAAGTGCACCCGGGACGAGCTGCAAGCCATGCTGGCCAAAGAGCATGTCACCACAGTGCCCGTCGACGGAGTGGAGACCGCCCTGCAAGTGACCTCGGACGCCGCCCTGTTCCGTACCCAGGCCTTTGCCGATGGCTGCTTCGAGCAGCAGGATGCCGGCTCCCAGCTGGTGGCCGCGGCCCTCGACGTCAAGCCCGGCATGCGGGTCATCGACGCCTGTGCCGGTGCCGGCGGCAAGACCCTGCACCTGGCCGCCATGATGCAGGGCAAGGGCCGTCTGCTGGCCATGGACGTGGAAGAGTGGAAACTGGAGAACCTCAAGCAGCGCGCCCGCCGCGCCGGTGCCCACAACGTGGAGACCCGGGTCATCACCAGCAGCAAGACCGTCAAGCGCCTTAAAGAAAGCGCCGATCGCGTGCTGCTGGACGTCCCCTGCTCCGGCCTTGGCGTGCTCAAGCGCAACCCGGATGCCAAGTGGCGCGACACCGCCGAGCGCCTGCCGGTGCTGGTCGTCCTGCAAGAGGAGATCCTGCAGCGCTACAGCCAGATGGTGAAGGTGGGCGGCCTGCTGGTCTACGCCACCTGCTCCATCCTGCCCGAGGAGAACCGCCAGCAGGTGGACAAGTTCCTCGCCGCCAACGAGCACTTCCGCCTGATCGGCGATCACAACGTCAGCCCGGCCGAGACCGGCTTCGACGGCTTCTACATGGCGCGCCTCGAACGCATCGCCTGATGTCTGTCGTGGGCACAAAGAAAAGGGGAGCCAGTGGCTCCCCTTTTTGCATGGTATGGATGCGGCCTTACTCGGCAGCAGCGTCATCCTGCTTGTGCTTGGCGGCAGTTTCCTTGATCAGGGTCTGCAGCTCGCCGGCCTGGAACATCTCGATCATGATGTCGCAACCACCGACCAGCTCGCCCTCGACCCACAGTTGCGGGAAGGTGGGCCAGTTGGCGAATTTCGGCAGCTCGGCGCGGATGTCCGGGTTCTGCAGGATGTCGACATAGGCGAAAGGCTCGCCGCAGGACATCAGGGCCTGGGAGGCCTGGGCAGAGAAACCGCAGCTGGGCAGCTTGGGGGATCCCTTCATGTAGAGGATGATGGGATTCTCAGCCAACTGCTGTTTGATCTTTTCAATAGTTTCCATAAATGCCTCACTGGAGCGATTTCGGCGGCCATTCTACTGCAATCCGGGCAGACCACAAACTGGCAAACCGTTGCGAATGAAAGAAGTCATGCATCAATACGCCGCAGCTTGATCCGGATCATGGCAAGAATCAAGGGTTGTTCGCCCATCTTTGATACTGCTACAATCGACGGGCTTTGGGCCGTCTGGCCCCCTCATTTCAAGAACAATTCTTTTCAAGATAGAAAAGAGTACGCAATGTCTTGCAACCGTCGCCTTCGCACGGACCAGCCAATGGAGAGTAGAAAATGGCTTTCGAACTTCCCGCTCTGCCCTATGCAATCAATGCTCTGGAACCGCACATCTCCCAGGAAACTCTGGAATACCACCATGGCAAGCACCACAACACCTACGTGGTCAACCTGAACAACCTGGTGCCGGGTACCGAGTTTGAAGGCAAGTCTCTGGAAGAGATCATCAAGACCTCCACTGGTGGCGTCTTCAACAACGCTGCCCAGATCTGGAACCACACCTTCTACTGGCACTGCCTCTCCCCGAACGGCGGTGGCGAACCCACTGGCGCCCTGGCCGATGCCATCACCAAGGCCTTCGGCTCCTTCGCCGAGTTCAAGGATGCGTTCACCAAGTCTGCCATCGGCAACTTCGGCTCCAGCTGGACCTGGCTGGTGAAAAAGGCTGACGGCTCCCTGGCCATCGTCAACACCTCCAACGCCGGTTGCCCGCTGACCGAAGCCGGTACCACCCCGCTGCTGACCGTCGACCTGTGGGAACACGCCTACTACATCGATTTCCGCAACCTGCGTCCGAAGTACATGGAAACCTTCTGGGCCCTGGTCAACTGGGAATTCGTGGCCAAGAACCTGGCTGCCTGATAAGCCTTTCTTGCCAAAACGCCCCGCACTTGCGGGGCGTTTTTTTATGTCGAATACCTGCCATCGACAACAAAGGCGCCCTCAGGCGCCTTGTGGAAGATGACCGTGCTTACTGGTCTATCTCGTCCATGTAATCGTCGAGGTTGCCATCATCCGCCGCCTCTGGCTTCTGCTCCTGGAGCTCGGGTTTGCGGCCCGTCACCTTGCCATCGTTGTACTGCAAGTAGAAGTCCTTGGTCAGGGCGTAAGGATCCAGCGCGTTGTCGATGATACGCTCCTGATCGATCAGCTTGGAGCGGGTACCGAGGCCATCCAGTGCCCAGTGCACCACCTTCAGCGGGAAGGTCAGCAGGGCATAGGGGAAGTAGATGGTATCGATGGTATCCCCTACCAGTTGCCGGGTGGTGGTGGGACCGTAGACCGGCACCATCAGATAGGCGCCATCCCCGATGTCGGCCTTGCCGAGCACGGTATCCATCTCCAGCGTGTTGCGAGCCAGGCCCGCATGCTTGGCCACGTCGAACAGACCGAGCAGGCCCACAGTGGTGTTGAGGGTGAAGCGGCCCAGGTTGGTACCGGCCCCTTTCAGATCACCCACCAGCAGGTGGTTTACCATGCTGCTCGGCTCGTCGAAGTTGTCCACGAAATTCTCGATGCTGTCCCTCACCCCTTGCGGGACATAGCGGGCATAGCCGTGTACCACGGGGCGCGCCACATAGGGCTCCAGCACGTCATAGTTGACGGCCCACATGGCACGGTTGGGCCCCTGGAAGGGGTCGCGAGGATCGCTGGCCGTGCTGGATGCCCCGGGGCGGCTCGGGGTCTCGCCGAGATCCAGGCTCTCCGGGCCCGGCTTGGGAGGGCCGCCCGCACAGCCCGCGAGCAGCAATGCCACCGCCAATGCTCCTGAACGCAGATACATATGAAAGTCCTAAGATTTTTTTGGGTATTGATATGAATTATACAGGGGGCCCACCCCAAGGGGTGGGCCAAAAGCGTATTAGAGGGCGTGATCGATGCGGATGTCAATCGGCGCTGTGGGGATGGTGCTGGTCGGCACGGTGACCGAAACCCCTTCAAAGGCGCCTTCCTTGTTCATGACGTTGCCACCTCGGGAGAGGCGCGCCTTGAACTGCAGCTCGGCATGGGCCACCAGCTTGCTCCCCTCCATCATGGCATCCCCGTCCCCCAGGGAGAGGGTGAGCGGGAGATGCGGGTCTGCAATGCGCTTGACCGCGATGGGCATGGGCGGACCGTTGGGGATCACCGCAAAGACGAACAGATGGGCATCTTCCGGCATCTTGATGCCCGGCGCCAGGGTGATGTGCAGGGGGAACTCCCCCTCTTTCACCGCCAGCACCTCGGCTTGTGCCTGGCCTTCGGCAGACGGGGTGGTCACGGCGATGCCACGCTGGCCAAGCTGCTGCCTGGCGTACTCCATGGAGCGCTCCACCATGGTGTAGCGGGCCGAGCCCGGCTCCAGCAGCGGCAACATCCCCTGCCAGCGGTCGAGGGCGGTCTGGAAATCCTCTTTTTGCAGGGCCATGAAGGCGTGGACGGAGCGGGCCTCGATGTTGGCCGGGTCCTCGGCAATGACCGCCTGCAACAGCTGATCCGCACGGGCTTCCTCCCCCGTCATCATCAGGGCCTGGGCATAGGGCACCGCCACCATGGCCTTCTGGGGCGCGAGGGCGTAGGCACGCTCCAGCGCCTCGCGGGCCATCTCGGGATCATTGCCATCCAGGGTCAGGCGCCCCAGCAGCAGCCAGCCGCGATAGTCGTTCGGTTCTTCTTTCAGCCGGGTTCGCAGGGCCAGGGTGAAGTCCAGCAGATCCTGCTCGGTCACCCGGGTGTCGCGCTCCACCAGGATGCGATTGCTGAGCTCCCCCAACCGGCTGCTGGCATCCTGCCAGCGGCTCACCTCCTGCCAGGCGCCGAGCTTGGCGTAGAGGCCGATGCTCACCACCGCCAGCACCAGCACACCGGGGATCCAGATCAGGCTCTTGCCGCCACGGGCGGTCTGCTCCACGTCGGGAATATCGTCCAGGAGGCTGCGCTGCAGCTCCACCAGGGATTCCGGCTCCTCCGCCAGTATCCCCTGCTCCCGCTCTTCCCCTATCTCCAGCAGGCGCTGCCGATAAAGCTGCTTGTTGAGGGCCGAGCGACTGATGCTCTGCCGGCCCTCGCCGCGCCAGAGCGGCACGATCAGCGCCAGGCTCGCCAGCACCAGCAGGGCCGCACCCAGTATCCAGAATGGGGTCATGGTTTCTCTTCCTCTTTGAGCAGGGCGGACAGCCTGGCCTGCTCTTCTGCACTCAGGGTGCCTTCAGGCTGTTGAAAGGGAGCAGGGGCATGGCGGCGGCTTCGCACCACCACGGTGACGACGCCAATCACGATGACCAGCAAGGGGCCAAGCCAGAGGATCAGGGTCGAGGCCATCAGGGGGGGATCATAGAGAATGAAGTTGCCGTAGCGGGCCACCATGTAGTCCACCACTTCCTGCTTCTCCTTGCCCTCGCGCACCATCTGGTAGGTCTTGTCCCGCAGATCCTTGGCGAGCCCGGCGTTGGAGTCCGCGATATCCTGGTTCTGGCACTTGGGGCAGCGCAGCTCGCGGGTCAGCTCGCGAAAGGTCTGCTCCTGGGTGTCGCTCTCGAAGGTGTAGACATCGATGGCGGCGCGGGCCTGTCCGGCGCAGACGAGACCGGCCAGCAGCAACAGGGATGCAATCAGTGTTTTCATCGAGGAGGCCTCACTTCATGGCATCGAAGATGGGTTTGAGGGTACTGGCCCAGACGTCTGGGTTGATGTCCCCCACGTGGCGATAGCGGATGATGCCCTGGCTGTCGATGAAGAAGGTCTCGGGCGCGCCATAGACACCGAGATCCAGCCCCAGCATGCCGTCCGGATCGTAGAGGTTGACCTGGTAGGGATTGCCAAGCTCCGCCAGCCACTTGATGGCCTTGTCACGCTCGTCCTTGTAGTTCATGCCGACGATGTAGATCCCCTGCCCCGCCAGCTCCTTGAGGTAGGTGTGTTCCCCGTAACAGGTCGGGCACCAGGTGGCCCAGACGTTGAGCAGCATGGGGCGCCCCTTGAGGATGCTCCTGTCGTGCTGCTTGCCCAGGTCATAGATGTCCTGCAGGGTGAACACGGGCACCTCCTTGTCCACCATCACGGATTCGAGCTTGGTGGGATCGGAGTAGAGCCCCTTGAACAGAAACACGGCCCCCATCAGGAAGATGATGAAGGGCAGCAGATAGAGCCAGGTCTTCTTGTTCATGCCTTGGCCTCCTCGTCACGACGTCCGAAGCGGTAGCGCTTGTCCAGCATGGCCAGCACGCCGCCGAGGGCCATGAAGACGCCGCCGAACCAGATCCAGCGCACGAAGGGCTTGTAGTAGATCCGTACCGCCCAGGCGCCGTTGTCGAGCTGCTCGCCGAGCGCCGCATAGAGATCCCGGGTAACACCCGCATCGATGGCCGCCTCGGTCATCGGCATGCGGCTCACGGTGTACATCCGCTTCTCGGGTTTGAGCAGGGCTACCTGCTTGCCATCCCGGTGCACTTCCAGCACGCCCTTGAAACCGTCGTAGTTGGGGCCGTTCTTCTCCTTGATGCCGGTGAAGACGAACTCGTAATCGGCGAACTGGACGCGATCGCCGGCCTGCATCCGCAGGTCCTTCTCGATGCTGTAGTTCTGGGTGCAGGCGATGCCGATGATGCTGACCGCGAGCCCCACGTGCCCCAGGATCATGGCCCAGTGGCTGTTGCCAAGCTTGCGCACGCCGGTGGCAAAACCGTGTTTGTGGGTGGCCCGCGCCCAGGTCTCCTGCACACTGGTGACGATGATCCAGACGCCAAGGCCGATACCGAGCGCAGCCCAGGGTTTGAACGCCTCGGCAAAGAGTTTGGGCAACAGCAGAGCCGCGGCCAGGCTCAGCACCAGGGCGAGCATCACCTTGCCCTTGAGCTCACCGAGATCCTGGCGGCGCCAGCGGAACAGGGGGCCCACCCCCAGCAGCAGGGCGAAGGGGATGATGAGCCAGCTGTAGATGTGGTTGAAGAAGGGGGTGCCGATGGAGATGCTGCCAAGCCCCAGCTCCTTGTGCACCAGGGGCAACAGGGTGCCGAGCAGCACGGTGAGCAGACCCGCCACCAGCAGGATGTTGTTGCCAAGGAGCAGGGTCTCGCGGCTCCACAGCTCATGCTTGCCGTGGCTCTTCACCTGGGAGCCCTTGAAGGCGAACAGCAGCAGGGAGCTGCCTATCACCGCCAGCAGGAAGCCCAGGATAAACAGACCCCGGGTCGGGTCCGAGGCAAACGCATGGACCGATACCAGCACGCCGGAACGCACCAGGAAGGTGCCGAGCAGGCTCAGGGAGAAGGCCGAGAGCGCCAGCAGCACGGTCCAGGCCTTGAAGGTGGCGCGCTTCTCGCTCACCGCGAGGGAGTGGAGCAGGGCCGTGCCCGCCAGCCAGGGCATGAAGGAGGCGTTTTCCACCGGGTCCCAGAACCACCAGCCGCCCCAGCCGAGTTCGTAATAGGCCCACCAGGAACCGAGCACGATGCCCAGCGTCAGGAAGACCCAGGCCGCCATGGTCCAGGGACGGGACCAGCGCGCCCAAGTGGCGTCCAGACGCCCCGTCATCAGGGAGGCGATGGCGAAGGCGAAGGCCACCGAGAAGCCCACGTAGCCCATGTAGAGCATGGGGGGGTGGAAGATGAGACCCGGGTCCTGCAGCAGCGGATTGAGATCCCGCCCGTCCACCGGGAAATACGGCAGGGTGCGGGTGAAAGGATCCGAGGTGAACAGCACAAAGGCGGTGAAGCCCACCGAGATAAGGCCGAGCACCCCGAGTACCCGCGCCACCGCATCGAGCGGCAGGCGACGGCTGAAGAGGGCCACCGCCGCCGTCCAGCCCCCCAGGGTCAGCACCCAGAGCAGCAGCGAGCCTTCATGGGCTCCCCACACCGCCGAGATGCGGTATTGCAGGGGCAGCAGGCTGTTGGAGTTGGTGGCCACGTACTGCACGGTGAAGTCGTTGTCGATAAAGGCCCAGGTGAGGCAGATAAACGACAGCAGCAGCAGCAGGAACTGGCTGTAGGCGAGCGGGCGGGCCGCCGACATCATGCCAAGACGACCGAGATGGGCCCCGATCAGCGGGTAACTGCCCAGCAGCAGGGCGGTGGCGAAGGCCAGGATCAGTGAGAACTGCCCTAATTCCGGGATCATTGACTATTCCCTCTCGATTGCACGGAGAAACCTGCCGATTTGGCGGTATAAAGAAGTGAATTCTTGGCGCATACCGGCATCATTGCTTGGCTCCCTGCAACTGTGCCTCTGTGTATTCGGGCTTGAAGTGCATGCCGTTGGTGGCGTCGGCCACTTCCGGCGGCATGTAGTTCTCGTCGTGCTTGGCCAGCACCTCGAAGGCGGCGACCGTGGTGGCATCCTTGAGGGTGCCCTGGGCGACGATCCCCTGCCCTTCCCGGAAGAGATCCGGCAGGATGCCGTCAAACTCCACCGTCACCAGATGGCCGCCGTTGTCCACCAGCTTGAAGGCTACCTTGAGGCTCTGGGGATCCCGCACCACAGACCCCGGCACCACCAGGCCACCGATGCGCAGGCGCTGCCCCTCCTCGGGCTTGATCTTCTCCGGCCCCTTCCCTTCCACCAGCTCGCTCGGGGTGTAGAAGAGGTCGATGTTCTGGCTCAGGGCATAGAGCACCAGGCCAGTCACGCTGACAAGGCCCAGGCTGATGGCCAGGATGATGGTGAGGCGTTTCTTGCGGCGCGGGTTCATAGGGTGTTCTCCATCTGCTGGGCCGCCTTGCGGCGTGCCTCCCGAGCCTGCTTGTTGCGCAGTTCGCCGAGCAGGCTGCGGGTCTTCAATCGGGTGGAAATGACGATGCCGACCAGGCAGAGCAGGGTCAGACCGAAGGAGAGCCAGACGTAGAAGGCATAGCCTCCCATGGCCATGAAATCACTGAACGAGGCAAAGTGCATGCTTACTTCTCCTGCCTGGCGATGTCGGCGACCCAGGGGCGGTGCCACTCCCGCATCAGCAGCTCATTGCGAAAACGCATCAGGGTCAGGGCACCGAGAAACGCGGCGAACGCCAGGATCATGATGAGCAGCGGCCACAGCATCTCGGGGGAGATGGAGGGTTTGTCAAACTTGGTGATGGTGGCCCCCTGGTGCAGGGTGTTCCACCACTCCACCGAGTAGTGGATGATGGGCAGGTTGATCACCCCGACCAGCGCCAGGATGCCGGCGGCGCGGCCCGCCACCACCTTGTCGCTGAAGGCGTTGTAGAGGGCGATGACACCCAGATAGAGGAACAGCAGGATGAGCTCGGAGGTGAGCCGGGCATCCCACACCCACCAGGTGCCCCACATGGGTTTGCCCCAGGCGGCGCCGGTAAAGAGGGCAATGAAGGTGAAGACGGCCCCCACCGGGGCGATGGCCGCCACCGTCATGTCTGCCATGCGCAGTTGCCACACCAGGCCAATGAAGGCGGCCACCGCCATGGTGGAGTAGGCGCCCATGGAGAGGATGGCGGAAGGCACATGGATATAGATGATCCTGAAAGAGTCGCCCTGCTGGTAATCGGCGGGTGCAAAAGCCAGCCCCCAGACGGTGCCGATGATGAAGGCAAGCAGGCTTGTCACGGCAAACCAGGGCAGCAGGGTGCCGGCCAGCCCATAGGCGCGCTCGGGTTTGGCATAAGGGTGCAACCATTTCCACATAGCTCACGAAACCTTTCAGTTATTAATTTTTAAGTGGCGAGGGCTACCATACCCATGGGGGAAAAACATCATATCCCCCGAAAGCAATAAGCAGCCATCCCCTTGATCTATCTCAACTATCTCGCCCCTAACAAGGCTTCAAACGAAAATCTTTTCACCAAATCAATCAGTTGACACTCACCCGCAGCGCCGCCGAGATAGCCAGGGGCGTCAGGGTCAATGCCCCCACCAGCATGGCCCCCAGGATGGCGAGCTGACCGGCATAGGGCAGTCCCATGCTGGCCGCGTCGATGGCGGACGTGGCGAAGATAAGCACCGGAATATAGAGCGGCAGCAGCAGCAGGCTGAGCAGCACGCCCCCCTTGCGCAGCCCTGCGGTCAGCGCTACTCCGACCGCCCCGAGCAGGCTCAGCACCGGTGTACCGAGCGCCAGGGTGGCCACCACGGCCAGATAGGTCTTCAGCTCCAGGGAGAGCAGGATGGCGAGCAAGGGGGAGACCAGCAACAGCGGCAGACCGGTCAGCAACCAGTGAGCGATCACTTTGGCCAGGGCCAGCAACCCCAGGGGATGGGGCATCAGCATCATCTGCTCCAGGGCGCCGTCACTGAAGTCGTCACGAAACAGCCGCTCCAGGGAGAGCATGGCCGCCAGCAGGGCCGCCACCCAGATGATGCCGGGAGCGATGCGGGCCAGCAACTGGGGCTCGGGCCCGATCCCCAATGGAAACAGGGTGATGACGATGAGGAAGAACCAGAGCGGGTTGAAGATGTCGGCGCGCTGGCGCAGGGCCATCAGCAACTCGCGGTGAATAAGGTGTATGACGGCGCGCAGCATGGGCTACTCCTGCAACAGCGAGGTCAGAGAGAGGGTCTTGAGCCGTCCCTGCATCAGGGTCAGATCCTGGTGGGTCGTAAGGACCACCATGCCCCCCCTGTCCGCGTGGGCGAGGAACAACTGCTCCAGCACCCTGACCCCCTGCTTGTCGATGGCGGTGAAGGGCTCGTCCAGGATCCAGAGCGCCGGTCGCTCGCTCAGCCACAACCTGGCCAGCGCCACCCGTCGCTGCTGCCCGGCGGAGAGCTGCCCCGCGGGATAGTCTTCGAAACCGGCGAGGCCGACCTGGGCCAGCACCCGCCAGAGATCCACGCCGTCCCCGGCAGGGCCATGAAGCTTCTGGTAGAAGGAGAGATTCTCAAGGGGGGTCAGGGTCGCCTTGACGCCGGGCTGATGGCCCAGGTAAAGCAGGCTGGCGTGGTATTCATCCCGGCAATGGCGGATATTCTCCCCATTCCAGCACACCTCGCCAGCAAAGGGCTGGGAGAGGCCGGTGAGCAGGCGCAACAGGCTGGTCTTGCCCACCCCGTTGGGACCCTCAATCTGCATCAAATCCCCGGCACGCACCGCGAAGGAGAGATGTTCAAACAGGGTGCGATCTTCACGCACGCAGCTCAGATTGTTCGCTTGAAGCAGCATGGGGATGTAATCGTTGAAAATGAGGCGGCCTGCATCTTAACACAGGATCCGGAGGCGTCTTTTCAAAGATGCCAATAATCAACAGGATTTGTGGGGAAGATCGCGCCCCCACCAAAGAGATTGATGCCAAAGGACTATCCACCGTCCCGGCATCATGAAAGAGGTGGCCACGGGCCGAACAGAAAGCGGGGAGGCACCGGCCTCCCCGCGACACATCCGTCAGCTGCGTCCCTTTCGCAAGGAAATAAGCAGCTC
The DNA here is from genome assembly GCF_040908265.1 of Aeromonas sp. R5-1. NCBI lineage: Bacteria > Pseudomonadati > Pseudomonadota > Gammaproteobacteria > Aeromonadales > Aeromonadaceae > Aeromonas > Aeromonas sp. R5-1. The sequence continues at coordinate 10,254 of NZ_JBFODJ010000110.1, read as the reverse complement.
CGCTTCCGCCTGGGGCAACTCGCACTCGCTCATCACCTCGTCCAGATCGGCACCAAGCTCCACCATCTTGGCGGCGCGGCTGTAGAGGCGGCGCTCCGGATCCTGCAACGTCAGCTCCTGCTGGCTGTCGTGGATCTTCTGCATGGCCCCTTCTGCGGCTTGCAGACGCTGACCCATGCCGATGGCACCCGTGTGCAACTCCATCATCTGCTTGCGCAGACTCTCGAGCTGCCCCTGCAGCGCTTCCACCCTGGCCTCGGACTCTCGCTGGCGACGACGGTGCCCCAGGATCCCGTAAAGGGCCAGCACCAGTGCGAGCAAGGACAACCCCAAGGCTGCAAATTCAATCATCAAACCATCACCTTACCGTCACAGGGAGGCGGACAGGTGCCATCGCCCCCGTCCGCACGTTCCCGTCCCTGTTACAGGGAACCAATGTCTTCCCACTCTTCGTCGGAGAGCAGCTTGTTGAGATCCACCAGGATCAGCAGTTGGCCGTCACGGTTGCTGACGCCCTGGATGAACTTGGCGCTCTCCTCGGTGCCCACCGCCGGGGCGGCATCGATCTCGGAGGAGCGCAGATAGACCACCTCGGCCACGCTGTCCACCATGATGCCGATCACCTGCTTCTCCGCCTCGATGATGACGATGCGGGAGTTCTCGCTCACGTCCCCGGCCGGCAGGCCGAAACGGGAGCGGGTATCGATGACGGTCACCACGTTGCCACGCAGGTTGATGATGCCCAGCACGTAGTCAGGTGCACCCGGGACCGGTGCGATCTCGGTGTAGCGCAACACTTCCTGAACCTGCATCACGTTGATGCCATAGGTCTCGTTTTCCAACTGGAAGGTCACCCACTGCAGCACTTCGTCTTCGGCCAGATTCTGTGCAATATTGCGCTTCTCTGTCATCTTCTTGATCCTTGTATGAACCCGTCAACGGGTAAAATTAGCAATAAAACCATGGCGATGCCGACGTTGTCAGCGGCCTTCGATGTTCACGCCCCGTCCTAGCAGCAGCAAGAGCTCCCTGACGTGCAGCAGGGCACACATCTTCTCCTTGACCATGCCGGCCAACCAGGGGCGCTTGCCCTCCTGATGGCGCCACTTCACCTGGTCCCGGTGCAGCAGTTCTGTGCCCTTCAACTGGTGACAGGCCAATCCCCAGGGTGATTCTCCCAGCATAATCAGATATTTGTAATCGTCCATCTCCAGATGCTGGCCCGGCATGACCCACTGGGCCGTGTCCACCACGTTCATCTTCTGCTCGCGGGAGGTCATGATCCCCTTGTACCAGCCCGGCTGGCCGAAGAGAGAGGTCACCTCCCCCAGTTGATGGATGCCCCCCAACTCGGTCAGAGGCACCGCAAACGTCACCCCGGCCACGTCGAAGAAGAGCGCCTGAAACTCGTTGCCGGTATCCAGGTTCTCCCAGGTCGACGGTGCGGGCGCCGCTTCGAGGGCGGGCGCGGGTTCTGCCACCGCGAGGGCGACGGGCTCGACTTCCTCCGCCACAGCTTCCACCACCGGCTCTGCCAGGGCGACCAGAGGCTCACTGTCAACCACCTCCGCCTCGAGCTGGAATGGCTCGACATGCACCTCTTCGTGGCTCAGGGCATCCATCTCGAACTGGACCTGTCCCACCTGGGCAAGCAGCTCGCTCAGCTGGGCCAGTCGGGTATCGGCTTCAAGATAGGGGGTGGCAGCCACCTCCGGCACGGCGACGGTCTGACGTTGCAACGCAGGGGCCGGTGCTTCGTCTTCGGGATCTTCCCGCAGCAGGGCATCGTCCAGCAGCAGGGAGTGGAAATAGTCGTCCATGGCCCGAACCTGGGTGGTCTCTCTCACGGCATCACCTCCTGGGTCCGTTGACGCTCCAGCGCGTCGAGATGGTTGAGCAGGGTCTCATAGGCATAGGTGCCCCGGCTGCCCGGTGCATAGATGGAGGGAGGAATGTGCACCAGACTGGCATCCCTGAATTTGGTGTCGATGGGAATGACCGCATTCCACACCGCCTCCCCATACTGCTCCTTGATGGACTGCAATGTCATCAGGGAGGCGCGGGTACGCTTGTCAAACATGGTCGGAATGATGGTGTAGCGGAACTTCTCCCGCTTGGAGCGCTGCATGATCTCGAAGGTCTTCATCATCCGCTCCAGCCCCTTGAGGGCCAGGAATTCAGTCTGCACCGGCACCAGGATGCGATCGCAGGCCGCCAGCGCGTTCACCATCATGACCCCCAGCACCGGCGGACAGTCGATGAGCACGTAGTCGAACTGATCCTGCACCCGCAGCAGAGCGCGCTTGAGCACCAGCCCCATCCCTTCCCGGTTGCCCATCACCCGATCCAGCGTGGCCAGGGTAATCGAGGCGGGCAGCAGGCTGATGTTCTCGAATCGGGTCTTGAGGGTCATCCGGTTGACCAGCTCGGCGCTGGGTTTGGCCGCCTGGAACAACTCGTACAGGGTGCCTTCCAGCCTGTCCGAGTCGAAATCGAGATAGGAGGTCAGGGAGGCGTGTGGGTCGGTGTCGATCAGCAGTACCCGCTGGCCACGCTGGGCCAGAATGCCCGCCAGGGAGACGACCGTGGTAGTTTTACCGACTCCACCTTTCTGATTGGCAACCGTCCAAACAATCACTGTATCAATCCTGCCTTGTTGTTATGCGTATGCCCCCACCGGGCAGCGCGATCACCCTGATCTTTTCACTGTCGACACTCTGCGGTGCGTCCTGCACCGGTGCCGCCGTCAGCGGTTTGACGGGGACTGGCGGCACCCAGGCGAACCTGGATATGGCGACCACCACCTTGCGATTCTGTAATCGTCCCTGCTCGGTGCCATTGTCGACGAAGGGGGAAAACTCTCCGTACGCCTCGTAGGCGAGCCGACCGGGAGCCACCCCCTTGCCCACCAGGGCATTGAGCACTGCCTCGGCGCGGGCCGCTGACAATGTCCAGTTGGAGCGGAAAATTTCGTTGTTTATCGGTTGGTTATCCGTGTAGCCCCGCACCCTGACATAGTTATCGACCGGTTTGAGAATACCTGAAAGCGTATCGAGCACGGGTGCGGCATTGTTCCCCAGAAAAGCGCTGCCACTGTTGAACAGGAGACCTGAACTCAGCTCCACCGTCAGCCAGTTGTCATCCTGCGCAAGCTTCACCACCCCCGCATCGACCAGGGCGCCCATGGACTCCTGGATCTGCATGTCGATCTGCGCAAGAGCCGTGCCATCTTGCGAGACGGGCGTGCCCGTGATGGGGGCCCGCGAAGGGGACGCAGAGGCCTGGCTCTCCAGCAGGCTGGGGGCGGCCGAGACCGGGTTGTCCAACAAGGAATTGCCCCGCCCTTCCAGCAGGCCATCGCTGCGCGGCGCCTGGTTGAAGGCCTGGGTCATGCCCTCGATGACGGCGCGGTACTCCTCCTTGTTGACGATGGCAACGGAGTAGAGCACCACGAAAAGGGCGAAGATGAGCGTCATGTAATCGGCATAGGAGACCAGCCAGCGATCGAGATGCTCTCGCCCTTGCAGGTGCAAACGATAGCGCTTGCGCATGGCTACTCCCCTTTCAGATAAGCCCGTAACCGCCTTTCAACCTGCGGGCCGTTCTCCCCGTGGGCGATGGCCAGAAGCCCCTCCAGGGTCATCTCCTGATAGAGGCCGTAATGGTAGTGGAAGGCGCGCAGCCGATTCGCAATCGGCAGATAGAGCAAGTTGGCAAAGCCCACCCCGTAGATGGTGGCGACGAAGGCCACGGCAATGCCTGCCCCCAGGGTGCCTGGCTCCTCCAGATGAAACATGGCCTGGATGAGGCCAATCACGGCCCCGATGATGCCGATGGTGGGGCTGTACCCCCCCATGGACTCGAACACCCTGGCCGAGTGCTCGTTGCGCTCCTGCTCGATGTCGATGTCCGCCTCCAGCAGGCTGCGGATATCCTCGATGGAGACGCCATCCACAATCATGGAAAGCCCCTGGCGGGTGAAGGGATCGGGCTCGGCATCGGCCTGGTTTTCCAGCGCCAGCAAGCCTTGCTGGCGGGCGAACTGGGCCCACGCCTTCAGGCGCTCGGCCTGCTCCGCAAGATCCAGCTGCGGCGGAAACAGCATCCAGGTTGCCTGCCTCAGGGCACTGAGCAGGTACCTGCGGGGAGTCTGCAAGATCACCGCCCCCCAGGTTCCCCCGACGACGATGACAAAGGCCGGGCCATCCAGCAGGGTCAGCAGGCTCCCGCCATGCCACCACTGGGCGATGGCGACGGCCCCCAGCGCCAGCACCAGGCCGAGCATGCCCATGGTCAGCGACCCAACTCGACCAGAATGCGCTGGGCCACCCGATCCAGCGGCAGGGATTCGCTTGCTATGCCCGCCTTGGCAACGGCCTGGGGCATGCCATAGACCACGCAGGAGGCTTCATCCTGCGCCCAGATGGTCGCCCCCTGCTCCTTGAGCAGACGGGCACCGTCGCGGCCATCCGCGCCCATGCCGGTCAGGACGATGGCCAGCACCTTGTCGCCATAGGTCTTGGCGGCGGAGGCGAAGGTGATGTCCACGCAGGGTTTGTAGTTGACTTTGTCATTGCCATCGATGATGCGAAGACGGGCACCGGGCCCGCGCCCTTCCAGCAGCATCTGCTTGCCACCGGGGGCAAGATAGGCCTGACCCGGCTTGAGCACGTCGCCGTCCTGCGCCTCCTTGACCCCTATCTGGCACAGCCCGTTGAGGCGGGCGGCAAAGGCAGCGGTGAAGGTGGCCGGCATGTGCTGGATCAGCAGGATGGGATGAGGGAAATCCCCCGGCAGCTTGGTCAGCACGTTCTGCAGTGCCACCGGCCCGCCGGTGGAGGTACCGATGGCAACCAGCTGGTAACTCTTGCCACTGCGCTTGAATGCGGCGGGAGCCGCCGCTGCCCGCGCAGGCTCGGGCTGGCGTTCGGCCAAGGGACGATTCAGGTTCCCTGTGACGGCGGGCCGGACGGCAGGCTCGGGGACACGGGGTCGGGTCGCCATCAGGAAGCGTTTGCGAGCGATCTCCTTGACCCGCTGCTGCAGCAGGTTGACGGCTTCGTCCTTGTCCCGGGCGATGTCTTCAAACTTCTTGGGCAGAAAATCGAGGGCGCCCGCATCCAGCGCATCCAGTGTTGCCTTGGCTCCCTCGTGGGTCAGGGAGGAGAACATCAGGATGGGGGTCGGACACTTGACCATGATCTCGCGCACGGCGCTGATGCCGTCGAGCACCGGCATTTCAATGTCCATGGTAATGACGTCGGGCCGCAACTGCTGCGCCTTGTCTACCGCCTCCCGCCCGTTCTGGGCCGTGTCGATCACCGTCATCAGGGGATCCTGATTGATGATTTCGCTGACCCGACGGCGGAAGAAACTCGAATCGTCGACCACTAATACCTTGACTGCCATTGTTATTCTTTTAACTCCTTGAGCCTGGCGCTCAGTGGCGACGGGCATAGGCCTTGAGCAGGCTGGGCACATCCAGAATGAGGGCGATGCCGCCGTCGCTGGTAATCGTGGCGCCGGCCATGCCGGGGGTACCTTGCAGCAGGTTGTCCAGGGGCTTTATCACCACCTCTTCCTGACCGATGAGGTTGTCTACCACGAAGCCCACCTGCTGGGTCCCTATCTGGACGATGACCACGTGGCCCTGGTCCTGGCGGGCCGTCTTGCCGGCACCGCGTACCAGCCACTTGTGCAGGTAGAACAGCGGAATCGCCTTGTCACGGACGATGATGGTGAGCTGGCCATCCACCACGTTGGCCTTTTTCAGATCCAGGTGGAAAATCTCATTCACGCAACCGAGGGGCAGGGCGAAGGTCTGTTGACCCACCTCCACCATCAGGGTAGGCAGAATGGCCAGGGTCAGGGGAACCTTGATCTCGAGACGGGTGCCCTTGCCCCAGGTGGAATCGATGTGCACCGAGCCATTGAGGCTGACGATGCTGGTCTTCACCACGTCCATGCCCACTCCACGGCCGGAGATGTCGGAGATCTCCGACTTAGTGGAGAAGCCGGGGGCGAAGATCAGGTTGTAGGCATCGTTGTCGCTCATGCGTGCCGCGCTGTCAGCATCGAGCACGCCACGGCTGATGGCGATGGACTTGAGCTTCTCCGGGTCCATCCCTGCGCCGTCATCCTCGATGCAGAGCAGAATGTGGTCCCCTTGCTGGGAGGCGCTCAGGGTGATGGTGCCCTGACGGGGCTTGCCCGCTTTCTCGCGCACGTCCGGCATCTCGACGCCATGGTCGCAGGAGTTGCGCACCAGGTGAACCAGGGGGTCGGCCAGGGCCTCCACCAGGTTCTTGTCCAGATCCGTGTCCTCACCCACCATCACCAGCTCGATCTCCTTCTTGAGGGTACGAGCCAGATCGCGCACCACGCGCGGGAAGCGGCCGAATACTTTCTTGATAGGCTGCATGCGGGTCTTCATGACCGCGCCCTGCAGATCGGCGGTCACGACGTCGAGGTTCGCGACAGCCTTGGACATCTCTTCGTCATTGCTGGCGATGCCGAGGCTCACCAGGCGGTTTCTCACCAGCACCAGTTCGCCCACCATGTTCATGATGACGTCCAGGGTCTTGGTATCCACCCGCACCGTGGTATCGCTCTGTACCGCGCTGCTCTCGGCGGGAGCGGCCTGCTTGGCAGGGGCGGCCCTGGCTGGCGCTGTGGGCTCTGCCGGCGCAGGTTTGGCGGCCACTGGCGCCTTGGGCGGCGTCACCGGGGCTGCGGGGGCAGCGGGTGCCGGAGCCTTGGGTTCGGGCGCAGGAGCAGGTGCCAGACTGTGCTGGGGCGCCTGGCCACGGCCGTGCAGTTCATCCAGCAGGCGCTCGAACTCATCGTCGTCGATGAGCTCGTCCACCTCTTTCTGGACCGACTGCAGGGGGGCCAGATCGGGGGCACCACCGTGCTGGCCCTGACCATGGAGCTGGTCGAGCAGAGCCTCGAATTCGTCGTCTGTGATGTCACCTGAACCGCTCAGCACGGGGGCGGCAGAGACCGTCGGCGCTTTGCCGACACCGTGCAGCTCATCGAGCAGGCGTTCAAATTCGTCGGCGGAGATCTCGTCGATGGAGCCACCGCCATTGACGGCGACAGGCGCCACCTCGGCGATGACCTCGGGTTCTGGTGCGGGTTCGGGCTCAGGCTCGGGTGCTGGCTGGGCCGCCACGCTGGCGGTACGCAGCTGCTCCTGCCCTTCCGGCTTGCACAGCTCGTGCAGATCGTGCAGCAGATCGGGAGAAGCGGGGCTTATCTCTTCGCGGTTCTGGACCTGGGCAAACATGACGTTGATGGCATCCAGCGCCTGCAAGATGACATCCATCAGCTCGGCACTGAGGGTCCGCTTGCCGTTGCGCAGCATGTCGAACAGGTTCTCGGCACCGTGACAGACATCCACCAGTTCGGTGAGGGAGAGGAAGCCCGCTCCCCCCTTGACGGTGTGGAAGCCGCGGAAGATGGCGTTCAACAGGTTCTTGTCATCGGGCCGCTTTTCCAAGTCGACCAGTTGTTCAGACAACTGTTCCAATATTTCTGATGCTTCGACCAAAAAGTCTTGCAGTATGTCTTCATCAACTTCGAAGGCCATGCGTCACTCCATTAGAATCCCAGGCTAGACAGCAGATCGTCCACATCATCTTGACCATTGACCACATCTGAGCGGGTCTGCGGGTTCATGATGGGGCCTTCCGCCTCGATGCCTCTCACTGGCAGGCTACGTGCCGAATTGTCGCTAACGCCCTCACCGAACATGGTCAGCATCTCTATCAACTTCGTTTCAACTTCCTGCACCAGTTTGATCACCTTGCGGATCATCTGACCGGTCAGGTCCTGGAAATCCTGAGCCATCAGAATTTCCGTCAGCAGTTGTCGTAACTTATCGGCATCCGTCTCAGAAGCCTTAATAAAATCATTCAGTTGATGGCACAGCGCCTTGAATTGACCCAGCTCGAGATCCCGGCTCATCAGGGCATTCCAGTTGGGCATGACCAGCTGAATGTTGTCGTTGAGTCGATCGGCGATGGGAAGGCTTGCCTCGACCGCATCCATGGTGCGATTGGCCGCCTTGTCCGTCATGTCGATGACATAGCTCAGACGCTCCCGGGCATCCGGGATTTCATGGGTGGCCAGGTCGGGGATCCTGGGATCCAGGCGAAAATCCTGCAATGAGTTGTGCAATTGGCGGGTCAGCTGCCCCACCTTGTCAAACAGGGCCGCCGCATTGGGGGCGCACACATCGGCGAGGATGGTATCGGCCTGTTCAAACTCTTCCCGCTCCAGGTGGGCAACCAGCATCCTTGCCTGGTCAAGCGAGATCATGGCACTCGTTTTGGCCTTCATCCCTGCCGCTCCTTAGCCGATACGTTCAAAGATTTTGTCGAGCTTCTCTTTGAGGGTGGCAGCGGTGAACGGCTTGACGATATAGCCATTGACCCCGGCCTGGGCGGCTTCGATGATCTGCTCGCGTTTGGCTTCGGCAGTCACCATCAGAACCGGCAGGTGCTTGAGCTTGTCGTCGAGGCGAATCGCCTTGAGCAGGTCGATGCCCTGCATGCCGGGCATGTTCCAGTCGGTGACCACGAACTGGAAGTCGCCATTTTTCAGCATCGGCAACGCCGTGTTGCCATCGTCTGCTTCATGGGTATTGTTGTATCCCAGGTCACGCAGCAAGTTCTTGATAATCCGGCGCATCGTTGAAAAGTCATCGACGATGAGGATTTTCATGTTCTTGTCCAAAGTTCCTCCTAAATAGCCGCCAAGACGGCTCACTTACATGATGCAGATCGCAGGTTTTATGGTGCGGATTATGCAGGGCGAGATCGTGAACATTTTGTTAAAAATTAAAAATAGTTTTTTGCCTACAAAACAAATACTTATAGGCCTGTGATATGCAGTTAACTTTATAGTCAGGATCGCCTTCACACTTTTTAATCGTCACTGCACGTCATTTCAGCTCAAAAAATGCGCATGAAATCCAAAAAATGATAATTTCCATGATTTCCATAGTTAACAATTTGCTCACATCCTCACCCTGAAATTTGACCTGGTGATCCGGCTGTGATCTCATGCTCCTTTTCAGGAGTGCTCTCATGTCTATTGATGCCGTTTTCGCTCAGTTCTTCGACAATATTCACGACCCTCGCCAGCATGCCAAGATTTATTATCCCTTCTACGATGTCCTGTTTCTCACCGTCTGTGCCGTGATCGGCGGGGCTGAGGGCTGGGAAGATATTGAGGATTTCGGCGAGGTTCATCTTCCCTGGTTTCAATCCAAGGGACTGTTTAAAAACGGCATTCCTGTCCATGACACCATTGCCAGGATCATCTCCGGCATCAAACCAGAGCCGTTTCAGGCCGCCTTTGTGCGGTGGACTCAAGCCATTAACCAGCACACCGATGGCGCCCTGGTCGCTATCGATGGCAAAACCCTGCGCAGTTCCTATGACCGTGAGGATCGAACGTCGACCATTCACATGGTCAGTGCCTATGCCGCCGCCAATAAGCTGGTGCTCGGACAGATAAAAACCGACGCCAAGTCCAATGAAATTACCGCTATTCCCGAGTTGCTGGCGCTGCTCGACATCAAAGGCTGCCTGGTATCCATCGATGCGATGGGGTGCCAGACCGAGATCGCCGAGACCATCCTTCAGCAAGGTGGCGATTACTTATTGGCCGTCAAAGGCAACCAACCCAAGTTGTTCGAGGCGGTTCGACAGGCCCTCGCCCCGCTGGCGGCCACCCCGTTATGCGCAGAGACGATGACGCTTGAGAAGGCTCATGGCCGCATCGATGGTCGTGAGTACCATGTCATGGCGGCGGGCGAGTTGGCCGCCCAGTTTCCTCATTGGAAACAGTTGCACAGCATTGGCGTGGCCATCTCCTATCGCGTTGAAAATATGCAAAAAATTACCATAGAGCAGCGTTATTTCATCAGTTCCAAAGCGTTGGTGCAGGATGAGTTTGCGCGAGCGGTGCGTGGGCACTGGGCCATCGAAAATAGCCTGCACTGGGTGCTGGACGTCACGATGGGCGAGGATGATTGCCCGATTTATCGCGGTGATGCCGCAGAGATTTTGGCGTGCATCCGGCACATGGGGCTGAACATGCTCAGGGCCGAGACTTCACGCAAGGCGAGCGTAAGACGGAAGCAAAAAATCGCAGGAATGAGCAGTGAATATCTGGAAACGGTACTCAATGCGGGTCTCAAAAAACTGGGTGAAATTTAACAAAATGTTCACGCTCTCACCCTGG
>NZ_JBFODJ010000011.1:0-13623 GCF_040908265.1 Aeromonas sp. R5-1 | reverse complement strand
GTGATAAAGCGTATGGCATATGGATTTAGGGACTCAGAATACTTTTTTCTGAAAATCAAGGCGGCCTTCCCCGGAAAGCCGCGATGAACCATAAAAAACGGGCACCTGGGTGCCCGTTTTTATCGCTTGTACGCCACTCACCCCTTCTGCTGCCAGCCCTCGGGATACTTGTAGCCGACGAAGCGCTTGGCGGCATAAGCCTTGAATTCGGGGGAGTTGTAGGCGGCCGCCACATCCTTGGCGAACGGCTTGCCCGCATCAGCGCTCTTGACCACCACCCAGTTGATGAAGTCATAGCTGCGCTCGAGGAAGAGGCCGGAGCTGAACGGGATCCCGCTTGAGGCGGCAAAGTTGCCGTTGATGACGGAGAAGTCCACATCCTCACGGGAGCGCGGCAGCTGCGCCGCTTCCAGCAGCACCAGCTTGAGGTTGTGGGGGTTCTTCACCACGTCGAACTCGCTCGCCTTGAGGGGATTGATCCCCTCCTTGAGGCTCAGCCAGCCTAGATCCTGCAACATCAGCAGTGCCCGCGCCTGGTTGGTGGGATCGTTCGGGATGGCGACCGTGCTTCCCTCTTTCACCGCCTTCAGATCCCCCAGCTTGCCGGCGTAGAGCCCCATGGGACCGGTCGGTACCTGGGTGATGGGCGCCAGAGAGAGACCCCGGTCTTTGGCGAAGCTCTCCAGATAGGGCTTGTGCTGGAAGCAGTTGACGTCAAGCGACCCGTCCGCCAGGGCGATATTGGGGGTCACGTAATCGGTGAACTCCACCAGTTTGACCTTGTAGCCCTTGGCTTCGAGCTGCGGCTTGATGGCGTCGGTGACCATGTCGGCAAAGTCGCCAACCGTGGTGCCGATGACGATCTCTTTCTTCGCCTCATCGATGGCAAAGGCGGACAGCGGCAGGCTGCTGGCGAGCAGCGCCAGGGCGGAAAGGGTGAAGAAGGAACGACGTTGCATAAAAACTCCCTGTCAACATGATCATCAAAACGGTGAGCGGTCGGGGGCGCGAACATGCAGTCAACGCACAACCATCTAGCCATCCAAACGGCTAACTGAGCACACCATAACAGAGCTCGTAGCCTTCGCCAAGCAACAAAACCGGGCAAGCTTGGCCAGCACGAAGCAAAGCGCATCCCGCAACTGGATGAAAAATCTTTGACGGAGCACGCAGTTATGCGCCTTGCCCTCTCCCTGCCTGGCGTCAAACTGGCTTATTGTGGTCATTCGATACCCATTTCAACGGTTCCCATGAGGGCCTGATGGGCTGTTCTACACCCAGGCAACACAAGGAGTCACCGTGTTCGATCATGTTGAAATCAAGGTGGTGCGTTTTGACTCCTGTCAGCACTTCTACGCCACCGTGCTGGCTCCTCTTTTGATAGAACTCAAATGGTCTGATGAGGCGGCAGCCGGTTTTGGCCTGATGGGCCGCGATCACGTGGGCTTCCTGATTGAGCGGGGGCAGCAGGGCGCCTCCTGCCATCTCGCATTCAGGGCCGACGACGCGACCCAGGTGGATGCGTTCCATCACGCGGGGATCAAGGCAGGCTTTGCCTGCAATGGGTTGCCGGGACTACGTCCCCACTATGCCCCCAATTACTACGCCGCCTTCCTGGGCGATCCCGATGGCAGCAACATCGAGGCGATGACCTACATTGAGTCCTCACACGCCGCAAACACATCGCAGCACTGTGCCACCCAGCAAAAGGCCCTGCATTCGGTGAATCCAGGGCCTGAGAAGTACACGTAATGAGTCGGGTTAGATTATTTGACCGCCTTGCTGGCGTTCTCCAAGGCCTGCTTCTCGGCGGCGTTCATGATGGACGCCTGGCGGTTTTGCTCGGCCTGGTAGCAGGCGTCCTTGCTGATCCCTTGCGCCTGGCATTCCGCCATGCGTTGTGCCGGGCTGGCGCAACCGGCCAAAAGGCCAGCCAGGGAGACGAACAGGATTATCTTCTTCATGGTACTTCTCATCGTTAATGGAAAATCGTCCAACTACGCAGTAGCGGGTTGATGCGTCGCCCCTTGTCATGCACACCACAACTGAGAAAACGGGCTCCATGACGCGCATCCTAGTGTCCCCCACGCCGTCGGTCAGCTCACAATTTGTATCAAGATGTACGCGAGAATGGCTCCCAGGATGGCGCTGTATCTCATCCGCAACGGAGAAAGGAGACAAAAAATGCACAAACACCATCACCCAGGCCTGCTGGTGGTCGATATCCAGGGCAAGCTGGCCCGCCTGGTCGAAGAGAGCGACGCCCTGATTGCCAATACCGCCAGGCTGGTGCAAGGGGCCAGGGTGCTGGGGCTGCCGGTTGTCTGGCTGGAGCAGAACCCGGACAAGCTCGGTGCCACCGTGCCCGAATTGCAATCGCTGCAGGCAGGCGATCTTGTGCTGCCCAAATACAGCTTCGGCCCCCTGGGGGAGCCCACTGTGGCGACCGCGTTGGCCGAGAGTGGGGTAGAGCATTGGCTGGTATGTGGCATCGAGACCCATATCTGCGTCTACCAGAGCGTGCTGGGACTTCTGGCCAGCGGCGCCCGGGTCTCGCTGGTGGTGGATGCGGTGTCGTCTCGCACCCTTGCCAACCGGGATCTCGCCATCGCTCAGCTGGCGGCCCGGGGCGCCGCCCTCACCTCGGTGGAGATGTGCCTCTATGAGCTGATGGGGGACTGCCGCCATCCGGCATTTCGCCAGATCCTCTCCCTGGTGAAATGACCGCCATGATAGACAATATGGCGCCCTTTCTGTTCGCCCTCATCGCCTTCGGGGCGGCACTCATGGTGACGGTGACGGGGATGGCCGCCACCCGTCACTATCTGGCCTGGCTCTGGCTGGGGATCATGCTCTTCTTCGGGCTGTGGTGGACGCTGCTAGGGATGCCGCCGCTCCTCGCCGAACCGGCCCCTCTCTGACCATGCCGCCCGGACGGCTCAGCTCCCCAGACGCTCCTGCAGATAGTCGTATCCTTCCCCCTCCCTTGGCACGAAGCTCAGCCTGTGGGTCAGACCGGGGGGCGCATCATCGGCATGATGGGAAACGAACAACAGCTGGGTTCCCTCGCCCACGAGGCGCGCTACCATCTCCCGCACCAGGTGACGGTTGAGGGGATCCAGTCCCTGCAGGGGTTCGTCCAGGATGAGCAGCGGCGGATGCTTGACCAGGGCACGGGCGATCAGCACCAGTCGCTGCTGACCGAAAGAGAGAGAGTGGAAAGGCTGCGCCCCCTGATCGGCCAGCCCCAGCAGGGCCAGCCACTGGTTGGCCAGCGCCAGCTGACGATCCCCCGGCCGGGTATAAAGCCCGATGGAGTCGTAGAAACCGGAGAGGATCACTGTCTGCACCGGGCAGCTGACACGATAGTCCAGATGCAGCGCCGGGCTCACGAGCCCGATGTGGCGCTTGATCTCCCAGATGCTCTCGCCGCTGCCCCGCCGCCGTCCGAACAGATGGAGCTCATTGCTGTAACCTTGCGGGTGATCTCCGGTGATGAGGGAGAGCAGGGTCGACTTGCCAGCGCCATTCGGTCCCACCAGTTGCCAGTGCTCCCCCTCGTCAATGGTCCAGTCGAGCCCATCGATGATCACCTGATCCCCGTAAGCGATACGCATGGCTTTCATGACGACCCGAGGGCCGGGAGGCAGGGGCTCGGGGGTCGTCAGCGGTGGCGGCAAACGGGGGGATACCGTTTCGGCGCGTGCCAGCTGGGCAACCTCCTGGCTGCCGAGCACCTCCTCGCGCTCCCCCGCCAGCAGCAGACGACACTCGCCGAGCAGGCCGAGGTGAGTGGCAAAGGGGGGGATCTCGTCAAAACGGTTGACGATCACCACCAGGCGCAGCCCCTCTGACACCAGGTCGGCCAGCAACATCATCAAAGAAGCCCTGGCCCCCTGATCCAGACCATCGAAGGGTTCGTCCAACACCAGCAGTTCGGGTCGCCCCAGCAGGGCCCGGGCCAGCAGCAGCTTGCGCCCCTCCCCGCTCGAGAGGTAGCGATAGGGGCGCTCCCACAGGGATTCAATGCCAAAACGGGCCAGCAGCGCGCGGGCCTCATGCTCCTCACCCCCTGCCTCCAGCATCAGGGTCGATACCCGATACCCCGCCTCCTCCTCTTCCCCCAGCATGTCGGTATTGCGCCGCTGCCAGTCCAGCTCCCCCAGCTGTTGCTGCGACTCGAACGAGAGTCGCTCGGCCCGGACTCGACCCGATACCGCTCCGGCACGCACGACCAGCTCGCCGCACAGGGCCGACGCCAGCGCCGTCTTGCCGCTGCCGTTGCTGCCGACGAAGGCCCAGCAGGCCTGCGGGGTGAGACAGAGTTCGGGAATAACCAGGGTGTGGTGGCCACGCAGGGCCAGGGTGGCGGATTGCCACTGCAATGAGGTCATGGGATCGTCCTGTGATGGGTGCGGAGCGCCTTGCGCATTCCCCTTGTAACAGAAAAAGGGGGGCGCAGACAAAAACGGCGCCATTGCGGCGCCGTGTCATCAAAAAGCGGGGACGGGTTTAGCCGGCCTTGTGCTGCTCGGCCAGATAGAGCCAGGTGTCGACCACGGTATCGGGGTTGAGCGACACGGAATCGATCCCCTGCTCGACCAGCCAGGCGGCGAAGTCCGGGTGATCGGACGGCCCCTGGCCGCAGATCCCCACGTACTTGCCCGCCTTGCGGGCGGCGGCGATGGCCATGGCCAGCAGTGCCTTGACCGCCTCGTTTCGCTCGTCGAACAGGTGGGCGATGAGCCCGGAGTCCCGATCCAGCCCAAGGGTTAACTGGGTCATGTCATTGGAGCCGATGGAGAAGCCGTCGAAGTGCTCGAGGAATTTGTCCGCCAGCAGCGCATTGGAAGGCAGCTCGCACATCATGATGACTTTCAGGCCGCGCTCGCCACGGCGCAAGCCGTTCTCAGCCAGTATCTCCACCACCTGCTCCGCCTCACCCAGGGTACGCACGAAGGGAATCATCACCTCGACGTTGGTCAGCCCCATGACATCCCGCACCCGTTTCATCGCCTCGCACTCGAGGGCGAAGCAGGGGCGGAAGCTGTCGGCGATGTAGCGCGACGCGCCACGGAAACCGATCATGGGGTTCTCTTCATGGGGTTCGTAACCACGGCCCCCCACCAGGTTGGCGTACTCATTGGACTTGAAGTCCGACATCCGCACGATGACCCGCTCAGGCCAGAAGGCGGCCGCCAGGGTAGCGATCCCTTCCGTCAGCTTGGCTACGTAGAACTCCCTGGGGCTCTCGTAGCCCGCGATCATCCTGGTGATGGTGGCCTGGAGTTCCGGGGTCTGCTGATCGAACTCCAGCAGCGCCTTGGGGTGCACCCCGATCATGCGGTTGATGATGAACTCGAGGCGGGCCAGGCCCACGCCGGCATTCGGCAACTGGGCAAAATCGAAGGCGCGGTCCGGATTGCCGACGTTCATCATGATCTTGATGGGCAGGCGCGGCATGTTGCCCACCTCGGTCACCGCCACGTCAAAGTCGAGCTCGCCGTCATAAATGAAGCCGGTATCCCCTTCCGCACAGGAGACGGTGATGAGCTGACCATCCTGGATGTGGTCGGTGGCGTTGCCGCAACCCACCACTGCCGGAATGCCGAGCTCCCGGGCGATGATGGCGGCGTGACAGGTGCGTCCACCCCGGTTGGTGACGATGGCGGAAGCGCGCTTCATGATGGGCTCCCAGTCCGGGTCGGTCATGTCGGTGACCAGCACATCGCCGGGCTGCACTTCATCCATCTGGCTGATGGAGGAGATGACACGGGCCGGACCCGCGCCAATCTTGTGGCCGATGGCACGCCCCTCGATCAGCACCTTGCCGGTTTGCTTGAGGGCAAAGCGCTCGAGGGTATTGGCTTCCTGGCGGCTACGCACGGTTTCCGGACGGGCCTGAACGATGTAGAGCTTGCCATCCTGACCATCCTTGGCCCACTCGATGTCCATCGGGCGGCCGTAGTGCTGCTCGATGATGAGAGCCTGCTTTGCCAGGGCCATCACTTCCTCGTCCGTGATGCAGAAGCGGTTGCGCTCGGCATCGGTGGTGTCGACCACCTTCACCTGACGGCCATGACCGGCATCCCCGGAGTAGGTCATCTTGATGAGCTTGGAGCCCAGCGTCTTGCGCACCACGGCAGGGCGCCCGGCCTTGAGGGTCGGCTTGTGCACATAGAACTCGTCCGGGTTGACGGCCCCCTGCACCACCATCTCGCCCAAACCCTGGGCGCCGGTGATGAAGACCACGTCGTTGAAGCCGGATTCGGTATCCAGGGTGAACATGACGCCTGAGGCAGCGAGATCCGAGCGCACCATGCGCTGCACCCCGGCGGAGAGAGCGACCCCCTTGTGGTCATAGCCCTGATGGACCCGGTAGGAGATGGCGCGATCGTTGAACAGAGAGGCAAACACATGCTTGATGGCAGTCATGACGGCATCGATACCGCGCACGTTGAGGAAGGTCTCCTGCTGACCGGCAAACGACGCATCCGGCATGTCTTCCGCAGTGGCGGAGGAGCGCACGGCAAAGGATGCCTCGAGCCCCGCGCTCAGCTTGTCATAGGCCTCGCGCACCGCCTGCTCCAGAGCGGGCTGGAAGGGCGCTTCCACCACCCAGTCGCGGATCTGCTGACCGGCCCGGTTGAGGGCGGCGATGTCATCCACATCCAGACTGTCGAGCAGGTCATGGATCTTGCCGTTGAGGCCGCTTAACTCCAGAAACTCGTTAAACGCAAAGGCCGTGGTCGCAAACCCGCCCGGCACGGACACGCCGACCCCCGAGAGGTTGCTGATCATCTCGCCAAGGGATGCATTCTTGCCGCCGACGCGTTCAACGTCCTGCATACCGAGCTGTTCGTACCAGAGTACGTACTGTTGCATTTGCATGTCTCCAGGTTGGGGGGCCAGGGTGACAATTCACCTGCTGTGCCAAGTCGTGTGTTTTTGTTAGTGTCTGTTGCCAACGACCATGAAAACGTTTTCTATTTATTGTCAAAAAAATCCCCGAGCAAGAGTTGGGGATGGTCGTTTGACACAGGCATTCTACAATAGCGACACAAAAAGGTAACGACTCAGGTTTGCAAGCGAGTTCACAACTTGGGCATGGCAGATCTGTTGACAAAAACGATATGGTTTCGAGAGATACTTATTTCTCGCCGCCCCCTGGAGCGCACCACAGGAGTCCGCAGTGCACACCGTATTCTATGTATCCGACGGCACCGCCATCACCGCCGAAGTCTTCGGCCACGCCGTGTTGAGCCAGTTTCCCCTGGCCTTCGAACAGGTCACCATCCCCTTTGTCGAGACCCAGGAGAAAGCGCGCCAGGTACGGGCACGCATTGATGAGCAGTTTCGCCAGACCGGGGTGCGCCCCATCCTGTTTCACACCATCGTCGACCCCATGGTGCGTGAAGAGGTGCTCAAGGCCCAGGCCAGCAGCCACGATTTTCTCAACACCTTCGTGAGCCCTCTCGAACAGGAGCTCGGTATCAAGGCCGAACCCAGGTTGCACCGCACCCATGGCATGGAAAACCGCAAGCTGTACGACGATCGCATCGAAGCGGTCAACTTTGCGCTGGCCAACGACGATGGCATCACCACCAGGGAGTATGACGAGGCAGACATCATCCTCATCGGGGTCTCCCGTTGCGGCAAGACACCGACCAGCCTCTATCTGGCACTGCAATTTGGCATTCGCGCCGCCAACTATCCCTTTATCGAGCAGGACATGGGATCGCTGGAGCTGCCCGCCGCCCTCAAGGCCAATCGCCACAAATTGTTCGGCCTCACCATCATGCCGCAGCGGCTGCACGAGATCCGCAACCAGCGCCGCGCCAACAGCCGCTACTCCTCGCTTGATCAATGCAAACAGGAGCTGGCCAGCGTCGAGAGGCTGTTCCGCCAGGAGGCGATCCGCTTCCTCGATACCAGCTCCCACTCGGTCGAGGAAATCAGCGCCAAGATCCTGGAAGCGACCGGCCTTCGCCGCCAGCTCTGCTAACCTGCAAGGCTGCGACAGCACAACGCACCATGAGACAGAGGAGTGGCAAGATAACGAAACAGAAGAACAGGATGAAAAAATAATGCCAGCATCATCGCTGGCATCCCATCACTCGCGGGGCAAGCAGGCTCAGGGCTTGTTGAGTTCCTTGTTGTTCATCAACATGCCGTGAAAATTAATGAGTCCCCTGCCCTTGCGGACTCGCTCGCTCAGCCAGCAAGCTGGCACCAGCCCCATCCCGGCAGCAAGGATTAGCACCATGGCGATGTGGTTCACCAGGTAATCCGCTCCCAACCAGCCCCAGACAACAAGGCTGCTCATCGCCATCGTCAGCAACATGGGGGATAGCCAGATCCCGAGCCAGAGCACGACCATCACCAGGCCACCCACAATACGCTCCATCATATGAGTCCCTTTTTATCAAAGGGCAACAAGGCCATGAAAACCGGACTGAGTCAATAGATGGAAATCCATCAGAACACAAAACCAGCAACCACTCTCAAACCCCCTTTCCAGATCATGAAAAACCTGCATGTCGCACAAAATAGCAGCCGATGATGAGGAAAACAGGTGCATGAATGGTCGATTATCACTATTCTGCTCGGGTTGGTAGCCGCTACAAAAAACAGCCAGCGGCAAACCGTAACGATATAAATACGGATTTCGTCACGTTTTCGGCACAAGATGCCGCGCCAGGCAGAGGAAGTGCTGTGGCTGACGGGACGCGAGCCGAGTGATTTCAGCGACGTAAGGAAGGAAGCATGGATCTTCAACAACACGGCGACGAGCTCAAGCGCGGTCTGAAAAACCGTCATATCCAGCTTATCGCACTGGGCGGTGCCATCGGTACAGGCCTGTTCCTCGGCATTGCCGACACCATCAAGATGGCGGGCCCTGCGGTGCTGCTGGGCTATGCCATCGGCGGCTTCATCGCCTTCCTCATCATGCGCCAGCTGGGCGAGATGGTGGTGGAAGAGCCGGTTGCCGGCTCATTCAGCCATTTTGCCTACAAGTACTGGGGTGACTTCGCCGGCTTCGCCTCCGGCTGGAACTACTGGGTGCTCTATGTGCTGGTGAGCATGGCCGAGCTGACGGCAGTCGGTATCTATGTCCAGTACTGGTGGCCCGAGATCCCGACCTGGATGTCGGCGGCTTTCTTCTTCGTGCTGATCAACGCCATCAACCTCTCCAACGTCAAGGCGTTCGGCGAGATGGAGTTCTGGTTCGCCATCATCAAGGTGGTCGCCATTCTCGGCATGATCGGATTCGGCGGCTGGATGCTGTTCTCCGGCAGCGGCGGCCCCGAGGCCACGGTCAGCAACCTCTGGGCCCAGGGTGGCTTCTTCCCCAACGGCGTCGGCGGGCTGGTGATGGCAATGGCCTTCATCATGTTCTCCTTCGGCGGTCTGGAGCTGGTCGGCATCACGGCAGCGGAAGCGGACAATCCCGAGAAGAGCATCCCAAAGGCCACCAATCAGGTGATCTACCGCATCCTCATCTTCTACATCGGTGCCCTCACCGTACTGCTCTCCCTCTATCCCTGGGGCAAGGTAGTGGAAGGCGGCAGCCCGTTCGTGATGATCTTCCATGCGCTCGACAGCAACCTGGTAGCCAACGTACTTAACCTGGTGGTGCTGACCGCCGCGCTGTCGGTGTACAACAGCTGCGTCTACTGCAACAGCCGCATGCTGTTTGGCCTGGCCAAGCAGGGCAACGGTCCCAAGGCGCTGCTCAAGACCAACAAGAGCGGTGTTCCCCTGACCGCCATCACCATCTCGGCGGCGGCCACCTTGCTGTGCGTGCTGATCAACTACCTGATCCCGGGCAAGGCTTTCGGCCTCTTGATGTCTCTGGTGGTCTCCGCCCTGGTCATCAACTGGGCCATGATCAGCCTCGCCCACCTCAAGTTCCGCAAGGTCAAGGCGGCCGAGGGGGTTGAACCCAAGTTCAAGGCGTTGTGGAGCCCGTTTGGCAACTACCTCTGCCTCGCCTTCATGGCCGCCATCCTGGTGATCATGTACATGAACGACGGCACCCGCATCTCGGTCGAGCTGATCCCGGCCTGGGTCCTGGTACTCGGTATCGGCTATCTGCTCAAACAGAAGAGCCAACGCAAGCTGGCGACCAACCTGGGCTAGGCATCATCCCTCTCCAGCAAAAATGCCGGTCACTGACCGGCATTTTTTATTCCATTCCCGTTTCACCTGACCCAATTCGCGGCTCACTTGTCCTGCCAGCCCCTGCAATGACAAACCCGAGGGGTTGCCTCGGGTTTGAGTGATGGACAAAGGGGCTGTGTTATTCCAGCAGGAAGACGGCTTCTACATTGTCAGTGATGCTGATCTGCTGCTGTTGATAGCTGTTTTCCATCATGTCGGCGGCAGGGGCTGCCGCGGCCTTCATGGCACGGGTATAGACCGGCATGGGGGAACTGTTGCGGTATTCGACGCTATACACCTTGCCAAGCTTCATGCCGAAAGCCTTGGCCAGGGATTCCGCCTTGCTCGTGGCATCAGCGACAGCACCAAGCCGGGCCTGCTCCTTGATGACCTGTGGTGACTTCAGGCCGTACTCTATCTGGGTCACGGACTCCAGACCCGCCTTGAGGGCGGTATCCATCAACTGGCTGAGTTTGTCGAGTTGATAGAGTTTGACGGCCAGTTGGCGCTGGGCACGGTAACCCACCATTTCAGGCTGCTTGTTCTGGGGGTACTGGTACTCGGGGGAGATCACCAGATTGCCCGCCTCCACGTCGCTGCGCTTGATGCCCAGGCTCTCCAGCTGGCCAAAGAAGGCTGCTACCTTGGTATCTACCTGCTGTTTGGCCTTGATGCCCTGCTTCTCCAGTGCCGTGACGGCGACATTGAGCGTCAGCATGTCTGGTTCAGCCTTCTGCTCCGCATAGCCACTGACGACCAGATGGGGGGCCTGAGGAACCTCGATGGCAAGCAACGGAGCACTGACAACCAGCGCGGACAGGGTAAGAAGGGGACGCCACATAAAAAAACCTCCATCATTTAGATGGAGGTCATTATGCATGTCGTCGATTGGGATTCATATATCGTGTGTCGGCGGGATCTGGTCCAGCACCTGATTGGTCATGTCGATATTGATGCTGATCTCCCCTCCTCCTGAATTGCCATGGCTTGTCATCACGGGAGCAGGCGCCGGGCTGCCAAACAGCGATTCATCCTCAAAGTGGAACGAATCCCACGACAGAACATGACCTTGTGATGGCAGATTCGGCTCGGACGTCGTCACAACGGCCAGCGCCCCCCAGTCAAGCTCCTCACCGTGGCTGAGCAGCCCCTGCAAGGAGGTATCGCTCAGACTTTGCAACGAATACTCCTGCTGCCCCCACTCATGGCCGACCAGCACCATCATGTGGGGCAGGGGCGCATCCTCTGCTGGCGTGAAGCTGATACGAGAAGCGGCAAAGTCCACATTCAGCAACCCCGCCACCTCACCATCTTCGCTCTCCAGCTCCAGACCGTTGAGCGTGTCACCCGTCATCGTGGCCTGATAGCCAAAGCGGCCGGTGCAGACGATATTGTCCTGCCCGTTCCAGCTATAGCGAATGCCGTCGATGTCGACCCAGTTGAATGACTGCATGGTGACCCTCTCCTGATACTGCAGCTATCTTATCTGCCCACTCCATCAAATAACAGGGGCCGGGCACACCCGGCCCCCATACCCTGCTTACGGATCGACCTTGAGGTTGCCCTGATCCAGCAGATCCTGAATGATCTGCAGATTGGATTTGCCAGCCGTCAGATCCACGTTGTCAAAGAGGATGATATGAGTCGTGGTGCCACTTCCCGCTCCATCCAGATCAATGGTCAGTGTCGACTTGCCACTGCCCGGACCAGGAGCAAAGGTAAGATAGTGATCCAGTGTGCTCGCATCGGCATGCTCACCACTGAGCAGTTCACTCAGGTCCAGAACATCTCCATTGGCCCCCGTGGTGAAGTCTTTGATGGTATCCGTGCCTCCTGCATCACCTGCCATCCATTTGAAGGTATCCTTGCCAGCCCCACCAGTCAGGGTATCACTGCCGGTACCCCCAATCAGCAGGTCGTCGCCACCACCACCACTCAAGATGTCGTTACCTGCCAGTCCGCTCAAGACGTTGGCATTACCATCGCCGGTCAGGCTGTCGTTGAACATGGACCCTACCAGATTTTCCATGTTGCTCAGGCTGTCTGTCCCTGCCCCTCCGGTATTCTGACTGGCACCATTGACTGTGACCGTGACCCCAGCAGCGCTGTCGAAGTAACTGGCCGTATCATTGCCGTTGCCGCCGTTCAGGGTATCGTTGCCAGCGCCACCGATCAGGAGATCATTGCCCTCACCACCATTCAAGGTGTCGTTACCGAGTCCTCCAAGCAGGATGTCGTTCCCGGCATTGCCGTTGAGCGTATCGTTTCCAGATCCCCCAATAAGGATCTCGTCGAGATAGCTCCCGGTAAGTGTCAAACCGCTCTGCACATCCACATACACCTTGGCCGTATCTGTGGTCGTGCTATTGGTGTAGTTGAACGAACCCTCGTAAGAGTTGGGAGTCGCATTGCCGGAGGTATCATCAAATGTTACCGAGCCTGCATTGTCTGTGACGGTCCCTCCAACGGCTCCCGAGACGCCCGTGATCATCTGGGTCGCAGCCAGAGGCCCGGTGTCATTGGCAAGCAGAGCCCAATCCGGAATGGTCGCAGGGTCCTGGTTGGTGATGATAAAGTCATCACGAACCACGGTAGGACCGACCGCCGGGTTGATAACGATGGACAAGGTGCTGGACGCAGTATCCCCATCATTGTCTATCACACTGTAACCCACGACCTGGTTTATCCCCCCGACCGGAATGGATGTCGGCGGAGTATAGGTGTAGGCGCCGTTGTCCATATCCACCTTGAGGATGCCGCCTGCAAGTATAATGGTCCATTCATTGGTCGCTGTATTGAAGGTCCCGGCTGATGTCCCTACCGAGACGCCAGCGGAGTCCGTCTTCTGGTTGTAGGTATAAGTCACCCCACCCACGGTAATGGCATTGAGCCAGCCACCGTCGGCCCCAGCACTCGCCGCTACACCGTTTATAAGTTGTCCTGCCAAGGGCGGGGCTACCACGGTGCTCAAAAGGGTCGCGGTCAGTTGGCTGAAGTCAGTCACCACCACTGCGGTGGTATTTGCCGGGCTGGCACCACTGACCCCGTTGTAGGCAATGGGATCCAGTGCAGACTGGGTCGCTCCCGATCCCATCCCGAGCGCGTACGAATTGATGTTGTTCGCCGTCAGGAAATCGGCCCAGTCCTTGGTTTCACCGCTCAGTGTCGTGCCGTCACCATCGATCCCGTTTCCACCGCCAAGCGAGTTGTTGCCATCAGGAACTGTGGCGGGGGGACCGCTCAACGAGTTGGCATTTGGCAGACCATCCGACATGAAGTAAGAGACATTTTGCGCATTAGCGAGTTTACCTGTATCGCCAAAGGCTTTGATTGCCTCGTTCAGTGCATCATCGTAGTTGGTCGAGTGCATATTCCGGCCGATCATGAACACCAATTCCGATTCAACGTGAACACCATTTCCGGACCAATGTGAACGCTCATTCCGGTTCAACCTGAACA